>JAADFB010000028.1 GCA_013153095.1 Campylobacterota bacterium
AAATCGAATCTCCAAAGATAAAATATTAATCAGCGAGGGGGTAGTTGACCATCTAGACCACTCTTCCCCTAAGCAGTTTGAGGGTGGAAAGTTGGGAGTTGATGCAACAGGCAAAGAGGTTGAAGAAGGGGTTGAGGAGCTGTTAGAGGATGAGGTGTTATTGAAAAAGTTGAAAGGGGTGGATCCAAACATCTTAAAACTAAAGCAGTATAAAAAAGAGACAAAAAACCCAATAGTGGTAGTGGAGTATAAAAAAGAAGCTCCCGTTCCCTTACTTTTTAAAAAGCTAGATTCTTTTAAAAAACATATAAAAATCTTAATAGTTGTAGACGAAGATAGTAAAAACCCCTATATGCTGGTTTGGAGAGTAAGCAATAGTATAGATGCAAAAAGAGATGTTTTCTTAGAGCCGTTCATTATGGTAGATGCGACCAAGAAGGATAAGAAGATAGATAATTTTCCTAGAGTTTGGCCTCAAGAAGTGTTTTGTTCTAAAGAGGTGCTGGAGAGGTTAGAAAAGATGGAGTTGATCGAATTAGATAGAGAATTTTTAGAAAGGTTTAGAATTTGAGAATTGATAAGTTTATGAACGCGGTTAATATCGTAAAAAGACGCAGTATCGCCCAAGATATGTTAAAAAATGGGGTAGTTTATCTTAACAACTCGTTAGCAAAAGCCAGCAAAGAGGTAAAAGTTGGAGATGTAATTACGATAAAGTTTTTAGATGGTCAAAAAAGTTACAAGGTTTTACAAATTCCTACAACTAAAAATATTCCAAAAGCTAAGATGGAGGAGTATGTAAAGAGATTATAGCTTAAAGTAAGTTTAATCTCCCTTCCTTAAAACTTTTAGATCGATTTTTGTTACAATTACGGAAAAAGGGAGAGGAATGTTTAAAAAGCTTTTTGCCAATGAATTAACCAAAGAGGAAGCTAAACAGTTTCTAATCCAACTTTATGAAAAAGGAGAGAGCGCTAAAGAGATCGCACAAGCCGCTAAGATTATGCGAGATCACTCTATAAAACTTCCCATTCCTAAAGAGTTACAAGATAGATTAATTGATGTGGTAGGTACGGGAGGAGATAGAAGTGGAACTTTTAACATCTCTACCACAGTAGCTTTACTCCTTCCTGCTTTGGGTTGTTATGTAGCAAAACACGGAAATAGAAGCGTAACAAGTAAAAGCGGTAGCGCGGATATGTTGGAAGCGTTGGGGATAGAGTTAAATCTAACCCCCTCCCAGCAGGTAAAACTTTTAGAAAAGACCGGATTTTGTTTTATCTTTGCCAAAAACCATCACCCTGTTATGAAGCATATTATGCCTATTAGAAAAGAGATACCTCATCGCACCATCTTTAACCTCTTAGGCCCTCTAACCAATCCAGCAGGAGCCAAAAAGTATCTTTTAGGAGTATTTGATAAGGAGTTTGTTCCCAAAATGGCAAAAGCTTTAAAAGAGTTGGGAGCAAAAAGAGCGATTGTACTAAGTAGTGAGGATAGAATGGATGAGGCTAGTATTAGCGCTCCAACTTTTCTAGCCAAATTGGAAGATGGAGAAATTACCTATTTTACCATTACCCCTAAAGATGCAAATCTTCACACCTATCCAAAAGAGGAGATTTTAGGAGGGGATGCTGTTGTAAACGCCTCTATCACCAAAAAGATCCTAGAAGGGGAAGAGAAAGGGGCAAAACTGGAAGTGGTGCTTTTAAATACCGCTTTAGCTTTGATGGCCAATGGAACTACTCAAAGTTTACAAGAGGGGGTTGAGGTAGCAAGGGAAGCGATTGAGAGTAAAAAAGCAAAAAGAAAGCTAGAAGAGATTATTGAAGTTAGTAAGGAACTGGTGTGAAGATCGAAGCGGGAGAGAGGGAGTTAAAGCGGGTGGTAGAGTGTATTGAGCGTCAAGATAAAAGAGTTATTTTATTGCAGGGAACGTTAGGAAGTGGAAAGACAACTTTAGTTAAAGCGTTTGCAAAAAGATTTGGGGAGGAGGGGGTCACCTCTCCCACCTTTTCGATCCAGCAAGTTTACGGAAATAATATTTACCATTACGATCTTTACAATGTAGGGACAAAAAAGTTTATGGAGTTAGGATTGTTTGAAGAGCTGGTAAAAGAGGGGTGGCATTTTATCGAGTGGGCAGATGAGGAGTTAGAGGAGCTTTTAGAAGTGATTGGGATAGAGTTTTTAAAAGTTATAATAACCCCTTTAAGCGAGAGTAAAAGAGAGTATCAATGCATCGACTCATAGCTGAAAAACTTGTTAGACGGATAAAAAATAAAGTGATCGTTAAAGGGGTAAATTTAGAGGTTAGAAGTGGGGAGATAGTTGGGCTTTTAGGACCAAATGGAGCGGGTAAAACTACCACCTTTTATATGATTTGCGGTTTGGTAAAGCCTAGTGAGGGGAAAGTTTATATCGATGAAGAAGATGTCACTGAACTACCTTTACATCTAAAAGCTAAAAAAGGAATCGGTTATCTACCTCAGGAATCTAGTGTTTTTAAAGATTTGACGGTTGAAGAGAACCTCTTTATTGCGGCGGAAGCAGCCTATAAAGATAAAGAAAAACAGCGCAAAGCGGTTGAGGAGATGTTGGAACTTTTTAATATTGAACCTATTCGCCATAGAAGGGGAAATGAGTTAAGTGGTGGAGAAAGAAGAAGGTGTGAGATTGCTAGAGCGTTGGTAATTCGTCCTAGATTTTTGCTTTTGGATGAACCGTTTGCAGGAGTTGATCCAATCGCTGTAGGAGATATTCAAAACATCGTAAAAGAGTTAAAAATTTCTGGGATAGGAGTGTTAATTACCGATCACAATGTTAGAGAAACGCTAGATGTGTGTGATTGGGCGTATGTGTTAAAAGATGGAAGGATTTTAGCTAGTGGAAGTAGCCACGATGTGGCAAGAGACCCATTAGTTAAAAAGTACTACTTAGGAGAGAGTTTTGTCTTCTAGTTTAAAAGAGCAGTTAGAAAGAGAGTATCAACGGTTTAATTCTGAATTTGGTTTAGCAACCCCCGATCCTATCTGGGTAGCCAGAGAGTTTAAAGATGAAAAGGTAGCTTTAACTGCCGCACTTTTTGCCTATGGGAATGCTAAAAGGATAGTGAAATTTTTAAAGGGGTTGGATTTTAAACTGCTCTTGGAAGGAAGTGAAAAAGAGATATTAAAAACTACCGCCTATTACCGTTTTCAAAAACCTTTAGATGTAGCTAACTTTTTTATCACTCTTAAACGCGCTACCTCTTTAAAAGAGATTTTTTTAAAAGGTTACCGAAAGGAACACAATGTTTTGGAAGGGTTAAAAGAGTTGATTAGTTACCTAAAGTCACTAAACTCTTACTCTTCATATGGATATAATTTTTTATTGGGTTCTCCCCCTAGTAAAATTTCGGGCGGTTCACCTTATAAACGGTGGAATATGTTTTTACGCTGGATGGTTAGAAAAGATAATATCGATTTAGGACTTTGGGGTGATGAGGTTAGAAAAAGCGATCTTTTAATCCCTTTGGATACTCACACCTTTAAAGTTTCTTCAAAACTTGGACTTTTAAAGAGAAAAACTTATGATTTAAAAGCGGTTCTAGAATTAACCAATAAACTTAAAGAGTTTGACCCAAATGATCCCACAAAATACGACTTTGCCCTCTATAGAATGGGACAAAAGGGGTTAAGTTTAGACTCTTTTTAGCTAACATTGGATAGAATTAGCAAAATTTTATCAATAGGAGAATAGATGGAGGGAATTTTTACCTTTTTTGGGGCAATCTCCCACAACCACACCTTTGTATTTATCGCCCATATGCTCCTGACGGCGATAATTGTATTAGTGATAGCCAAACTGGCCACGCGATCTTTAAAAACTGTACCTACCGGCTGTCAGAATGTGATGGAGGCGTATTTAGAAGGTGTTAAGGCGATGGGAAAAGATGTTATTGGTGAAACTTACGCTTTAAAATATCTCCCCCTAGTTGCAACTTTGGGTTTATTTATTTTTGTAGCTAATATCTTAGGAATTATCCCCGGTTTTGAGTCTCCATCAGGAAATATCAATTTTACTTTAGCTTTAGCGTTGATTGTGTTTCTTTATTACAACTTTGAAGGAATTAGAAAAAACGGTTTTAAAAAATATTTTGCTCACTTTGCAGGACCTGTAAAAGCCCTCTCTCCTCTAATGTTTCCAATTGAGATAGTTTCCCACATCTCTAGAATTATCTCTCTCTCTTTCCGACTCTTTGGTAATATCAAGGGTGACGATCTTTTCTTGTGGGTGTTGTTGATGCTAGCCCCTTGGATCATTCCTCTTCCCGGCTTTGCGTTACTACTTTTTAGTGCATTTTTACAAACATTTATCTTTATGATTTTAACCTATGTGTATTTAGCGGGAGCTGTACTATTGCACGAGGAGTCTTTGTAAAAGATGTTACCCCTCTCTTGGTTAGAAGGCGTTATCAGTTTCCTCCTAGGCGTCCTTTGGACGCTTCTTGTGCTTACGGCTATTTTAACCTTTATTGCGCTTTTTAAAAACGGGGTTTTGTTCGCGCTGGTAGTGAGTATCATAACTGCTTCTATTTGGTTAATTTTTATAGTTCTCTTAGAGATGGCAAATCTACAGATTGAAAAGCTTAAAGAGTTAAAAAAACAGACTAAGCTGCTTCAAGCGATCAAAAACTCTCTAAAATGATCTCTTACGCTATTAGCGATCCCCTTGTTTACTCCCAAAACCAACTGAGATTTAAAAAAAGAACTCAAACAGTTTTAAAAAGAAAACAACCTACCTATTTTCTTCTACGGGATAAACAAAATCCTAAACTTTACTCTTTAGCAAAAAGTTTAAAGGCTTTAAAGTTTAAAAAGTTTCTAATTAGCCAAGAGATAGAGATAGCGAGAAAGTTTAACTTTTTTGGTGTTCATCTAACCTCTTCTCAACTTCACCTAATCCCTAAAGCTAGAAGGGCAAAACTGTTTGTAGTAGTAAGTACCCATTCTGTAGAGGAAATTAAAAAAGCAAAAAAGCTTAGGGCGAACTTGGTAACTTTTAGTCCAATCTTTCCAACTCCAAATAAGGGAGAACCCAAAGGGGTAAAGGTGTTAAGAAAAGCTAAAGTAAAAACAAAGTTTCCCATTCTAGCTTTAGGAGGAGTTGTGAGTAAAAAAGAGGTGGCAAAGATTAAAAACAAAGCAGCAGGATTTGCTTCAATTAGATACTTTTAAATTGGAATAAATAGTTGATGGTGCATTGAAAGCTTATAAAAGAGAGATTCAGGATCGGTGCAAAAGAGATTGAAAGGGTTTGCTTTCACAACTTTTTTACTAAAGGGATAAACCAGTAAAGAAGGTGGTTCTTTTCGTAAAGTTCTAATAAGGTTGGTTTTTGCTTTTTTGATTTCAATCGGTTTTGAGAAGATATTGGCTAAATTTTCAAAATGTTCGATTAACCTCATATCGATAGGTGAGTTGGATTGAAAATCCTCATAAAGTTTTAGTTTCAGCTTCAACTGAATCGCAATATCAAACAAAATTGAGGAGATATTTTCTACCGAAGGGTTTCCTGTTAAGGGAAGGTACACCTCTTTTACTTTTTCAAAGGGGTAACTAGAAAGGGAGATAACCGGCTTTGCAAAAAGGTAAAGCAACTTTCTATACTCTTTTTTAAAAAACAGCTCTTGAGGAACTAGGAAAAGTCCAATTTTATGGACTTTAAAATCGTTTTGAAGCAGGTCTAAAGAGGGACGATAAAAGTAATCTATTATCACCTCAACAGTTTTGCTATCGTAACTCCGTAAAAACTCTAATGTTTTTATATCGGTAGGATTTGCAACCCTTACAATCAACTTTTTATCTTTTAATTTTGAGTGAAGATAGATAGCTCCTAACATCAACTCTTTTATCCGTTTAGGTCTATTTTTTTCCATATCGATAAAAAGGTAGCTATCCCTTCCAAAAGGCATAGGAAACTGCCCTACCTCCCGTTTTATAGATTTAAAAATCTCGAGTAAAATTTGAGGTTTCCCCACTAAGAGCAAAATATCGTTGGGTAAAATCATCGTATCGCTTGAAGGAAGTACGATCCTATTGTCACGATAGATAGCCGCAATTCTCCAATCTCTTTGTTCAATAGAACCCACATGTCTATAAACGTAACTGCTACCGATAGGAACTAACACCTCCATCACATCCCCAATACCCAATCCCACATTTCTAGCTACTACCGGGACGTTGGGAAGATGATCTTCAACTCTACTTGCTAAAATCTCATTTGCATCCAGCCTAATAAAATTCTTTCCCTCTAACTCTAAATTCCAGCGATCCAAAACTATAACTGTTACATTTTTATCCAACTCTCTAACATTTTTAAAAGAGGCGTAGGTATCTATTTTGGTAGCTAGGACAATAATCACCTCTTTATATTTTTTGCTAAAAAGCTTAGAAAGTTTTATAAAAGAGGTTGGATCGAAATGGTAAAAGTGAAGATTCTCTTTAGATTCTTTTGGAAGAATCTCTTCATCGGTGTACACAATGTGGTACTCATTTTTGGAGATAAAAGTTTTAACCAATCTTCTTAGGAAATATTTTGCTACAATTCCATCAGCCAGTATCAAAACCCGTTGCACCATCTGCCTTTAAAAAGGATCTATTTTGCAGTTTCACCTTGATGCCACCTGCAATCTTGCTAGAGCTTGCACACTAATAACTAAACATTCTACCATAAAAACCCCCATCTTTATGCCTGTAGGAACAGCTGCAAGTGTAAAATCGTTAGACTCTAAAGATTTGATAGACTTACTCGATACTTCTATTATCCTAGCTAATACTTACCATCTTTATCTAAGACCAGGAGATGAGGTAATTGCTTCTTTTGGGGGGTTACACCAGTTTACAAATTACCCAAAAAGCTTTTTAACAGATAGTGGCGGTTTTCAAGCCTTTAGTTTGAGTCAAATTTCAAAGATTTTTGATGAGGGAATAGAGTTTAAAAGCCATATCGACGGCTCAAAACATCTCTTTACCCCTAAAAAAGTTATAGATATTCAGTACAATTTAAATAGCGATATTATGATGGTTTTAGATGATTTAATTGCACTTCCCGCATCTAAAGAGAGGGTAAAACTTTCTATAGAGAGAACTATTAAATGGGCAAAAGAGTCTCTTTCTTACCATCAACAGTTAGGAGCTAAAAACAACCTTTTTGCAATTATTCAAGGTGGCATAAATTTAGAGTTTAGAAAAAGGTGTGCAGAAGAACTTGCGCAGATGGAATTTGATGGATTTGCAATAGGGGGGTTGAGTGTGGGAGAAGAAAACAGTAAGATGTATGAAGTTGTGGAGTGGACAACCCAATTTATGCCTGTAGAAAAACCGCGCTATCTGATGGGGGTTGGAACTCCTGAGGACCTGGTAGAAGCTATCGAGAGAGGGGTGGATATGTTTGATTGTGTGATGCCTACAAGAAATGCAAGAAACGGCACCCTCTTTACAACTTTTGGAAGGTTAAATATTAAATCTTCCAAACATAAAAAAAGCTCCCATCCAATCGATCCTAATTGCAACTGTTACACCTGTAAAAACTACTCCTTAGGTTATCTTCATCATCTTTTTAAAGCTAAAGAACTAACCTATTACCGTCTAGCTTCCTTACACAATCTTTACTATTATCTTAATTTGATGAAAGAGGCTAGAGAGGCTATAATTGAAAACCGCTATCCCTCTTTTAAAAAGGAGTTTTACCAAAGGAGAGAAGATGAAACTAGGGGTTAATATCGATCATATTGCAGTCTTACGGGAAGCTAGAAAGATTAACGACCCCGATCCTATCCAAGCCTTAGGAGTAGCTAAGTTAGCAGGAGCAGATCAAATAACTATCCACCTTAGAGAAGACCGTCGCCATATCAACGATTTTGACGCAAAGAGGGTTGTGGAATTAAGCCCCTTACCGGTAAATATTGAGTGTAGTATCGATGAGGAGATTATTGAGATAATTTCTAGTTTAAAACCGCATCGCGCTACCCTCGTTCCAGAGAAAAGAGAAGAGGTTACAACGGAGGGGGGATTAGATGTAATTGAGAAATTTGACAAAATTGAGCAAGCTATCCAAAAACTGCATAAAAACGAGATAGATGTAAGCCTCTTCATCGATCCCAACTTTGAAATTATTTCAGCTTGTGCAGAAGCGGGGGCGGATATGGTAGAACTTCATACCGGTGAATACGCCAACATCTACGCGATGCTTTATTCCAATCTTCCCCATACTCCCCACTCAATAAAAGAGTTGGAACTTTCTAGAAAAGAGTTACGAGAAAAGCTTTTTCAATCTCTAAGTGAGTTGGAAAACTCGGCCTTATACGGTTCTAGAGCGGGATTATTGATCGCAGCAGGACACGGATTAAACTATCAAAATGTAACCACAATCGCAACTTTACCTAATATTGTGGAACTAAACATTGGACAAAGCATTATCGCTAGAAGTGTATGGGTAGGTTTTGAGCAAGCAGTTAGAGAGATGAAGGTATTGATTGATGAAGCCTGTTATAGCGGTTAGCGTTGGGGATGTAAACGGAGTAGGGTTTGAGATCATTTTAAAAGCGCACTCAACTATTAAAGAGTGGTGTACCCCTCTTTACTTTACAAACTATGAGATGTTAAAACAAGCGGCTACACTCTTAAATCTTCCTATTCCTAAAGATATAGAAATTGAATATATCGATGGGGATTTTAAAATCAAGCCGGGAAAAGTATCGGCTAAAAGTGGAGCTTACAGTTTTAGATCGTTTCAAAAAGCGTTAAATTTTACCGAAGTTGGAGTATCAAAAGCTTTAGTTACTCTTCCTATCCATAAAAAAGCGTGGGAGAAGGCAAAACTTCCCTACAAAGGACATACCCATTACATCGCAACCCACTTTAACACCTCAGCGATAATGATGTTGGGAGGGAGAGAGCTTTTTGTTGCCCTGTTTACTGAACATATCCCCTTAAAGAAAGTGGCTAAAAGAATTAAAAAAAAGCCTTTAACCTCTTTTCTTTACAACTTTTACACTTCTCAAAAACCTTCAAAAGTGGGAGTATTAGGACTGAACCCCCATGCTGGAGATGGTGGAGTGTTGGGGGATGAGGAGAAGATAATTAAAAAAGCGATCCAAAAAGTTAATAAAAGAGTTGGGAAAGAGGTGTTTGTAGGTCCGTTAGTTCCAGATATTGCCTTTACTCCTCATCTTAGAAAAAAGTTTAACTATCTTGTAGCGATGTATCACGATCAAGGGTTGGCTCCTTTAAAAGCGCTCTATTTTGATGAAGCGATAAATGTAACTTTAAATATCCCCATCCTTAGAACCTCTGTAGATCACGGTACCGCCTTTGATATAGCTTATAAAAACAGAGCCGATCCCACCAGCTTTATCAATGCGGTTAAATTTGCCCTAACCTCTTCTTAACCGATTCCACTTTTTGTTTAAGGCGGTTGGTTTTGGAAGGACGAATATCAAACTTTACAACCCCATACACCCGCCTGCTTCCCATCTTCTCCAATACTTCATACATTTTTGGAATCAACGAAGTTAATTCTTCTAGCTTCTCTGCCTCAAGAACGGTTCCCATAGGTGTTAACTGATACTCCAAACCGCTCTCTTTAATAACCTCTATCACTTTAGCTACATATTTACTTTTGCTCTCCCCTACATCCGTAGGAAAGAGGGCGATCTCCATTAAAACGCTCATCTTTACTCCTTTAACCGTTTAACTTCAGCTCCTAGTGCGGTAAGTTTCTCTTCTAGTTTCTCATAACCGCGATCAAGATGGTAGATTCGATGTACATTGGTTACCCCTTTAGCACACAATCCAGCCAGTACTAAAGCACTACTTGCCCTTAAGTCGGTAGCCATCACATCAGCTCCACACAACTTTGTAGGACCAATAATAGTAGCCAAATTTCCTTTAAGCTGGATGTTTGCCCCAAATCTTTTAAGTTCCGCTACGTGCATAAACCTGTTTTCAAAAAGTCTTTCTTCGATAAAAGAGGTTCCATCTGCTAAAAGTGCTAATGACATAAATTGAGCTTGCATATCGGTAGGGAAACCTGGATACTCACTTGTTACGATCTCTACCGGTTCAATTTTTTTTGCGGGGAGAATCGTTATCTCATCCCCCTCTATCTCCAATCCAAACCCCATCTGTTGCAATTTTAACAAAACGGCGTCTAAATGTTGAGGTTCCACTTTCCTAATAGTGATTTTTGAGTTTGTAATAGCCCCTGCACACAGATAAGTACCCGCTTCAATTCTATCGGGAATAACTTCTACTTTTGGAGTCTTCAACAGTTCCCCTGCAGTCCCATAAATCTTAATCTCATCACTTCCAATCCCTTCTACCTCCACTCCACTCTTTTTTAACACTTCACACAGTTGGACAACTTCCGGTTCTTTAGCCGCATTTACTATCGTGGTAGTTCCTTTTGCTAACGCCGCCGCCATTAAGATATTTTCCGTTCCCGTTACGGTAACTTTATCAAACACTATCACCCCACCTTTTAAACCTTTAGGGGCGTTGGCTACCACATATCCACTACGAATAGAGATTTCTGCCCCCATAGTTTTTAAAGCTTTTAGATGGAGGTCTATAGGGCGCTGTCCTATCGCACATCCGCCAGGAAGACTAACTTCACAATGTCCAAACCTAGCTAATAGAGGTCCTAGCACCAAAACGGAAGCTCGCATCGTCCTTACGATGTCATATTTTGCTATAGTGGAGTTGATAGTTGAGGTATCTATTTCTACCTGGTTTTTGTTATACTCATAGGATGCCCCTAGATTATCTAAAAGTTTTAGTAATGTTTTTATATCCTGTACTTCAGGAAGGTTTGTAAGGAGAAACGGATTTTTAGAAAGGATGGAAAACGCGATCAAAGGAAGGGCGGAATTTTTAGCCCCAGAGATGGTAACACTGCCTTGAAGCGGTTTCATCCCCTTTATTTGAAGATAATCCATAAAGAACCCTTTTTCTGGCATTATCGAATTTTTTAAAAAGGTGATTAGATGAAAGATTGGGATTTAGTGTACAAAAATTGGGATAAAAATATGCTTCCAAACACTCTTTTAACCCGTTTTTTTCATTTAGCTCCAAAGGGAAGAGCGTTAGATATTGCCTGTGGAGTTGGACAAAACTCCCTCTTTTTAGCCCAAAAAGGGTTTATAGTGGAATGTTTTGATAAAAGTAAGGAAGCTATCAAACTGGTTCCCAAACATCCCCTTATCTTTCCAAAAGTTAGCGATTCAAAAAAGTTTGAGTTTGGAAAGTATGAGCTGATAGTTTGCGTGAACTTTTTGGATCGCGACCTTTTTAAAAAGATAATCTCCTCTTTAACTTTTCAGGGGGTTTTGATAATGGAGCTGTTTAACTCAAAAATCAACCCCGCCTACTGTGTGGATAAAGGAGAGTTGTGTAGGGCGTTTGGGGAACTAGAAATTTTGTATTATGAAGCTTTAGATCATAAAAGTAAATTGGTAGCCAAAAAACATTATTGAGTTAAAATTACTCCCGCTTCTAGATGGGGGGTGTAGGGAAATTGATCAAAAACCGCAAGTTTTAAAATGGAATGGGTTTTAGTTAGTTCTTGTAGATCGCGATGTAGAGTAAGAGGGTTACAAGAGATGTAGATGATATTTTTGAACCTTTTTATAAACTCCTTGCTCTCTTCATCCAATCCCGCCCTAGGAGGGTCTACAAAAACGGTTGTAAAGTTAAAAGAGTCTAAATCAACCTCTCTTAATCTTCTAAACTCCCTTTCTCCTTTTAACGCTTGGGCTACTTCATTAGAAAGTAACCTCACAAAAGTTACATTAGAAATAGAATTAAGCCTTGCATTCTCTTTTGCGGTTTTAATAGAAGTTTTAGAGGCTTCAGTAGCTAATACCTTCTCAAAATTAAAAGAAAGGGGTAAGGTAAAATTTCCTATTCCACAGTAAAGTTCTAAAAGGTCGCCTCCAAAATTTCTACTCTCTTTTACCGCCCACTCTAGCATCTTTTGATTTACGTAAGGGTTTGGTTGAGTAAAAGAGGTTTCATACTGTAGATATCTAAATTCTCTTCCTAAAACGTTTAATCTTTCTTCAATGAACTCTTTTTCAACTACAATTTTTACCCCTTTACTTCTTCCTATTAAATCTATCTTCAACCTCTCTTTTAACTCTTTAGCCTTCTCTTTCCAATTAGAGGTTAATTTTTTGTGATAGATTAAACTAACTAAAGTCTGCCCATTTAAAGAACTTAAAAAATCGACTCTAAAAAGTTTATTAAAAAGCAGTTTATCTTTTGATAAAAACTCCAACAATTTAGGCATAAGTTGGTAGATAGGCTCTATAACCATACTACAGGAAGAGATAGGTAATAGCTCTTTAGAAAATGTGTGCATTGCGTAGGAGTTATCTTTTATCCTAAACTCTGCTCTAGCCCTATAATGTTCTTCTTTTGAGGGAAAAATATCAAACTCTTTTTTAAACAGCTGGTGAAATCGTTCCACTTTTAAAGTTAACTGCTGTTGATAATCTGGATAGAGAGTACAGCTAGCACATTTTCCAAAATAGGTACAGTTCATCTTTAAGGCTTTCGCTTCTTTTATGATACAATTTTAACAAAAAGATGTTTAAGAAGTTGTGGAAGGAAGGTGATGAGTTTTTCGGTAGTAGTGTTGGCCGCAGGTGAAGGTAGTAGGATGAAAAGCTCCACTCCTAAAGTTCTTCACCAAATTAGCGGAAAACCGATGATTTGGCATATTTTAAAAGAAGCTTTAAAGGTAAGTGATGATGTAACTGTGGTATTGTACCATCAAGCGGAGAGAATTTTGGAATTTTTAAAGAGTGAATTTGAGAATTTAAATTTTATCTTTCAAGATCATCAAAACTATCCCGGAACAGGGGGAGCGGTTAGGGATATAGCTCCTAAATATGAGAAAGTGTTGATCTTAAACGGGGATATGCCTTTAGTTAGGGCAGAAGAGTTAAAAAAGTTTAACGAAATTGAAGCGGATATCGTTTTAGCAGTAATTGAGATCGACGATCCAAATGGATATGGAAGAGTTATTTTAAAAGAGGGGGAAGTTGAAAGAATTGTAGAGGAAAAGGACGCTTCAGCAGAGGAATTAAAAGTAAAATTGGTAAATGGAGGGGTTTATCTTTTTAAAAAAGAGGTGTTAGAAAAGTTTGTTCCGCTCCTTTCTAACCAAAACGCCCAAAAAGAGTATTATCTTACCGACATTATCGCCTTAGCAAAACAAGAAGGGTTAACTATAAAACCGCTTCTGGTAAAAGAGGAGGATTTTAAAGGGGTAAACTCCAAAAGCGATCTAGCCAAAGCGGAAGAGATTATGCAAACAAGGATAAAAGAGAGATGGATGAAGGAAGGGGTAATTATGCGTCTTCCTTCCACCATCTATATCGATATCCAAACCCAATTTTTTGGAGAGTGTGAGATTGAAAGCGGATGCGTTTTTAAAGGAAAAAATAGGATAACTTCTAGCTTGATCCGTTCCCAGAGTGTAATAGAAGAGAGTGAAATTCAAAACTCCTCAATTGGCCCTTTAGCCCACATACGCCCCAACTCAAAAATTTTTAACTCCCATATTGGTAACTTTGTGGAGGTTAAGAAAAGCTCTCTTAGAGGGGTTAAAGCGGGACATTTAAGCTACTTAGGAGATAGTGAAATTGATGAGGGAACAAATATAGGAGCTGGGACAATAACTTGTAATTATGATGGAAAAAGAAAATATAAAACTATCATCGGAAAAGATGTATTTATTGGAAGCGATACAAAACTAGTAGCTCCGGTAAAGATTGAGGATGAGGTTATCATAGGAGCAGGGAGTGTAGTAAATAAAGATGTTCCTAAAGGTTCACTAGCCATTAGCCGACCGGTCTTAAAAACGATCTCAAATTTTTATTATAAATTTTTTGGAAAAGAGTAGATGTTAACCAATAGAAAGATTTTGTTAGGAGTAAGCGGTTCAATTGCGATCTATAAATCGCTAGAACTGTTGCGTAGATTTAAAAAAGCTAACGCCCTAGTTAAAGTTGTAATGACCCCTTCAAGTGAAAAGTTTATCTCCCCTTTAACATTTGAAGGGGCGGGAAGTTTAAAAGTGTTAAATGAGCAAAATGAGGATTGGACAACCAAAAACAACCATATCCACACCGCTTTGGAGTTTGAAACTTTTATTATTGCCCCTACTACCGCTAACACCTTAAACAAACTCTCCAACGGCATCGCTGATAATTTGTTGTTACAAACAGCTTTAGCGTTTAATAAACCTAAACTACTTGCCCCTGCAATGAATAGTAATATGTACACCAACCCTTTAACCCAAGCTTCTTTGCGACTTTTAAAATTGAGCGGGTATGAGATTATTGAGCCTACAACCAAAGAATTAGCCTGTGGAATGGAGGGAATAGGAGCGTTAGCACCGATAGAAGAGCTTTTTTTTCAAACTGCTAGAACCCTTTTAAAAGATAGTTTTTGGGAAGATAGGGTAGCAATAGTAACAGGGGGAGGAACTATAGAAAAAATTGACGAGGTGAGGTTTATATCTAATTTTTCTTCTGGGAAACAGGCGTGCGCTTTAGCTACTGCACTCTATTTAAGAGGTGCAAAAGTGGAGCTTATCACTACTAAGGAGTGTAAAGAGCTTCCGCAAGAGGTTGAGCTGTTTAAAGTTGAGTCTGCGCAGGAGATGAAAGAGATTCTTGAAGAGAGGATAAAGGTAGCTAAAAGAGGGGTTGTTAAAAAACCTACCTTAGTTAACGATCTAACTCAACCTCAGCTGATTCAAAAAAAGCCTTACCTTTTTATGGCCGCGGCAGTGAGTGACTACCGTCCTAAATACCCTCAAAAAGGGAAACTTAAAAAGGAGAATCTAGGGGAAGAGTGGTGTTTAGAGCTGGTTAGGAATGAAGATATTTTAAAAAGTGTAGATAAAAGTGGGATCGTTGCTATTGGATTTAAAGCGGAGATGGATGAGGAAAAGGCGTTAGAAAATGCCAAAAAGATGTTAGAAGAAAAAAGACTAGATGCAGTCTGTCTAAATCTGGTAAAAGGGGTTACTAAATTTGGAAGCGATAAAAATCAAATTGTTTACATCTCAAGAGAAAAAATAGTTAAAAGTCCGATAAAGAGTAAACTGGAGTTGGCGTTAGATATTACCCAGTTGGTAAAGGAGCTAGATGAACACCCCTAAACATATCGCCATAATTATGGATGGGAACGGGCGATGGGCGCAAGAGAGGGGGCTAAAAAGGATAAAGGGACACGAAAAAGGGGCGCAAGTTGTTAGAGAAATAACTACCTTTTGTGCTAACCATCCAGAGGTTGAAACCCTAACCCTTTACGCTTTTAGTACTGAAAACTGGAAACGCCCTAAGATGGAAGTTGAATTTTTGATGAAACTTTTGGATGAGTGGCTTAAAAAAGAGCTAGAAACTTATCAAAAAGAGAACGTAAAGTTTGAGGTTATTGGAGATATTTCTAAGTTTAGCCCTAAACTACAGCAAAGGATCAACTATACAAAAGAGGTTACCAAAAACAACACCCGCCTTACCCAAGTATTAGCGTTAAACTATGGGGGAAGAGATGAGATTGTACGCGCTTGTAGAAGAGCTAAAAAGGCAAAAGTAGAGCTAAATGAAGAAAGTTTTAATCAATTTTTAGACGCTCCTATTGGTGATGTGGATATGTTAATTAGAACCGGAGGAGAGAAGAGAATTTCTAATTTTTTACTGTGGAGGATCGCTTACGCAGAGCTTTTTTTTACTAATACCTACTGGCCAGATTTTACTCCTAAAGAGCTAGAGAGTTTAATAGAAGAGTTTAAGGGGCGTAATAGAAGGTTTGGAGGAATTTAGTGGAACTGCTGTTTACTACCTTGTTGGGGGTGCTGATAGGTTCTTTTGTAAATGTGTTGATCGTTAGGATTCCTAAGGGGGAGAGTGTAGTTTTTCCTCCTAGCCACTGCCCAAAATGTAACACTCCTTTAAAATGGTATCACAACATTCCCATTCTTTCTTGGCTTTTCTTAAAAGGTAAATGCGCCTTTTGTGGTGAAAAAATCTCATTCCAATACCCCTTAGTAGAGATTTTAAGCGGTTTTATCTTTTTTTTAATTTTTTATGTGAACGGGTTTAATCTTTATTCCTTAATCACTTCTTTGGTATTTGTGTTGCTTTTGGCACTTTCGGTAATCGATCTTTATTATAAGGCGGTTCCCGATAATTTAAATCTCCTAGCTTCACTCTTAGCCGTTTTATCCTCCCCATCTTTGGAAGAAAACTTAAAAAGTGGATTATTAGTAGCGGGAGGGATGAGTATGTTGCGCTTCTTTGTAAGCTATTATGTGAGCAAAAAAGTTGAGTTTGAATTAAAAAAAGAGATAAAAAAAGCACCTTGGTTAAAGGTTTACTTTCCCCCTTATGTGATGGTTGAAGCGATGGGAGAGGGGGATATTATTGTGGGATTTACGCTAGGTGCTCTATTAGGAGTTAAAGCTACTTTGGTTGCTATCTTTCTCTCTGCGTTACTTGCCCTTCCTATCTCCTTGTACTACAAGATAAAAAATAACGACTCTCAGCTTCCCTTTATCCCCTTTTTAGCTCTAGGAGCGTTTATTAGTTACTTTTTCGCTCAGCCTATTTTGGAGCTTTTAAATGTCTAGATTATCCAAATACCTCAACAATCAGATTTTTAAATCGTTTCTCTCCTTTTTTATCCCGTTGTTTGGAATCGCTTCTTTAATCTTTTTTATCAAGCTGGTCTCGGTAACCTCTATCATCAAAGTTAGCTTTTTAGAACTGTTTCAGATGTACCTTTTTATTCTTCCTCAAATCCTTTTTTTTACTTTGCCTATAACCTTTTTTGCTGCCGGAGTCGCTGGGCTTTATCGTCTTTCCTTTGAGTATGAAACGATCGCTTTTTTCTCTTTAGGCGTCTCTCCAGCTAAGATCGCTTCTATTTTAGGAAAAACTGCCTTTTGGCTTACATTAGTTCTTTTACTCTTCTCCTTAGTTCTAATTCCTCAAGCAAAACAGATCTATAAAGGATTTATAGCTATAAAGCGCGCCCAGGCAAAATTAAATATCAAATCTAGTGAATTTGGACACAGTTTCGGGGATTGGTATTTGTATTTGGGAGAAAAAAGTGACGGAGCGTATACCAATGTCGCCCTTTATAACAATAAACTTCAAAATCAAGAGAACTTTATAGTTGCACAAAAAGCGATCCTTTCTAATGATGGAAGCGGTTTTAGATTGGTGTTGTATCAAGGACATGTTTATACCTATCAGCCAGATAACTTAAGAGAAATATGGTTTGACAGTATGGAGCTTTATGATACCAAAAGTGGGAGAAGTTTCTATTATGTAAATCCGTTGGAGTATTGGTTAAGGGCGATAGGAGATCGCAAGAGAGCGTTTGATTTAAGTCTTTTTTTGCTAATAGCACTTTTTCCTTTAGCTTCTGTGTTTTTTATAGCCACTCTAGGAATAGCTCACCCTAGGTTTGATAACCGTTCTCCTTTTTTGTTGTCGTTAACGTTGATCTCTATCTATTTTGGAATCGCTTTTGCGGTGGCTAAATCGTTATTGGTATTATCGGTGGTTTTTGCGATAGGATGGTTTTTTGTAGGATTTTTACTCTTTTACTTTTTAACGTTAAGAAGGTATTAGGAATGGTTGTAAAAGCGGTGATCGCTTATGATGGGAGTAGGTTTGATGGGTTTCAGGTTCAAAAACACACCTCCAACACTATCGCCTCTAAATTAAATAGCGCTCTTAAAAGTTTAGGGATAAACTCCAAGATAGTGGCTAGTGGAAGAACCGATAAAGGAGTTCACGCCACTAGACAGGTTATAAGTTTTCAGCTTCCCTATTTTTGGAACGATCTATCCAAGTTAAGAACTCTATTAAATAACCGCCTATCACCTTATATTCTAATTAAATCTCTTCAACAAGTTCCTCCCTCCTTTCACGCTAGATTTAGTGCAAAACGGAGAGGTTATAGATATTTGCTCTCCCTTTCCCCTTTTGACCCTTTTAAAGCCGGATATGTAACTTTTTTAAAAGAGAAGGTTGATTTTAAAAAAATCAAGGAGGGGTTAAGTCTTTTTGAAGGTAAACACGATTTTTATTACTTTCATAAGAGCGGAAGCGATCCAAAAACAACTACTAGAGAAATATATACGACTAAACTCTATTTTTACCAAAACCTTGCGGTTATCTATTTTGAAGCCAACGGTTTTTTACGCTCCCAAGTGAGAATGATGGTAGAGGCTCTTTTAGAAGTTGGAAGGGAAAAGTTGCTCCTAAGCGAGTTGAAACTGCAACTAGAAGCTAAGGAGCGTTTTATAACTACTTTAGCCCCTCCTAATGGGTTATATTTGTGTAAAGTTATCTACTAATAAAACGCTGCGCTCATATACCCAACTACTGCACTTTTATCTCCGCTGGCGTCTGCGCTTGTTCGATAATCTAGCACTTTTGATTTTAAACCCAACTCTTTTGCACTAATAATCATTCCGGCAACCCCTAACTTTCCACAAGCTTCACAACTAGCCAACTCTTCTAAACTAAGTTCATACACCGCTTTTATGCAGTGCATATCTAAAGCTTCCGCCTGTTTTAGGGGATAGTAATGGCTCAAATCGGTACTAATAACGATTGCGTTTTCTTCATCTTTAAGAATCTCTTTAAACATTTTGGCCAAAGTCAAAGGAGCTATATCTCCATATACCAGCTCTACAACTTTTGCATCGGGAAAATAGTGTTTAATAAAGGGCATTTGGGTTTCTGTAGAGTGTTCTAAATGGGCGTTGGGCAGGAATTTTATCTCAAATTTTAACGCTAACTCTTCTAAAAACTTCGTATCAATTTCTAAAGCTCCGCAGGGAGTTTCATAAAGGTCGTAAAAACTCCCGCTTACTCCTTCTAGGTAGACTCTATGGCTAGGGCCAACCACAACTATACGCTTGGGAGTTCTATTTGCCAATACCCTAAATCCTACATTTGCAGTAAATCCGCTATAGATGTAACCTGCATGGGGGGAGATTATCGCTTTAGGTTTAATTGAAGGGAGCTCAACCTGGGAGAGGATTTTATTAAACTCTAAAATCATCTCTTCAACCTGTTTACACTCTAAAGGGTAAAACGCTCCCGCAACGCTCATAACTCTTTTTTTCATCTTCTCTTTTCAAAGCGATTAGCTTTTACTTCCTCCTTTCTTAAAAGTTGTATCCAATTCCAACATAAAACTGCTCCATCTCCATCTTTGAAGAGAAAAGAGGAGAAAAATTTAGATTCAAACTATCGATAAGCTCTACACTCACCTCATCCACATCCCAACTTCTAAAAGCGTATCCAACGGAGAGAAAAAGATTATCTAAAATCTGTTTTAACTCATACCTCATCCCAATATCAAGGTTATAGTTTGTTCCATCGGCATCAAAAGAGGATTTAACTAAAGAGTTTTCGATAGAGCCGGTTTGAAAATTTATAGAACCTAAAGAGTACAGCCAAATAGAATCATACACCTCATAAGCGGTATTAAAACCCACTCCTAATTTATAAGTTTTTATTTTTGTTTTAGTGGTATCCAAGGCGGCTAGAGTCAATTTGATCGCTTTTTGAAGATCGTACATTTTTACAAACGGAACACTAATTCCCGTAGTTACCGCCAAACCAAAATAGCCTTTGGGAGTTTTGGCTATATCGTAACCTAACTGTAAGTTAAAATCGATCCCTCTAACTTTGTAATCTACCGGTACCGGTAAAGGGGTGTACTCATCTATCGCTTGGGAGATAGAACCAAAAAAAGGCCACTCTTGGGTTAAAGGACGGGTAAAAAAGGTTGTAAGTTTATCCACTCGATCGCTTTTGTAAAGGCTTAGATCGAAAGCGTAAAAGTAGTTGGAATCAAATAGATTTTTGTGGGTTTCTTGAAGAAGGAGGGTTTTAGTATCTATATCCATATCCCCACTTAAGAGATGTTGTAAAGAGAAATCGAAATTAAAAGTACTGTCGGAAACTCTAAGCTCCAACGCGTTAGCTAAAATGGTAGTAAAAACTGCTGCCAAAACAACCTTTTTCATTATATAAACCTTTGTGTGGGATTTAAGATATTATACTTAAACTTACATCCACTCTACTATCTGCTCTACAGATTCAACCGGGTAACTTTTTATAGGAAGTTCAACTAAAGGTTTACTGGGGACTATTGCGCGTTTAAATCCTTGCATAGCGGCTTCTTTTAACCTAAACTCTTGCATCATCACATCTCTTACCTCTCCAGTAAGTCCTACCTCCCCAATGAAGATACTCTCTTCACTCACGGCTCTATTTCTAAAACTGCTCAAAATTGAAGCCACTACCGCTAAATCGGCTCCGGTTTCACTAATTTTAATCCCTCCCACAATATTTACAAACACATCATATTGATTGAAAGGAAGCTCTAACTTTTTCTCTAATAGTGCTAATAACATCGTTAAGCGGTTTGGATCAAATCCCGTTGCACTCCGTTTAGGATTGGAGTATCCGCTAGGAGCTACCAACGCTTGCACCTCTAAAATCAGTGGACGACTTCCCTCCATTACTACCGTTGCAGTAGAACCAACCAACGCCTCCTTTTTGTTAAAAAAACGTTTAGCGATCTCTTTTGCACTTACCAACCCTTTGGAAGTCATTTCAAATATTCCTATCTCACTAATTGAGCCAAACCGGTTTTTAAAACTTCTTAAAATTCTTAACTCCCTAGAGCTATCTCCCTCAAAGTAAAGCACCGTATCTACCATATGCTCTAAGATTCTAGGTCCTGCAATCGATCCCTCTTTTGTAATATGTCCCACGATAAAGATGGGAATTTGATGCTCTTTAGCTATTCGCATCAGCTCAAAAGTTATCGCTTTAACTTGACTAACACTCCCCGGGGCTGAGGTTATCTCTTGAGAGTAGAGAGTTTGTACCGAGTCGATCACTACCACATCATATTTTGGCATCTCTTTTACAACATTTTCTAAAACCAGTTCATTTAAAAGATAGAGGTTTTTGGTATTAGCTCCAATCCTATCGGCTCTCATTTTGATTTGAGAAGCGGATTCTTCAGCACTCACATAGAGCGCTTTTTTACCTTTTTGAGCAAGGTTTGCACACACTTTTAAAAGAAGGGTCGATTTTCCAACCCCAGGACTTCCTCCAACCAGCACTAAAGAACCTTCTACCAATCCTCCACCCAAAACTAAATCAAACTCCTCTATTTGGGTAGAGACTCTGTTTATTTGTTGAGAATTGACTTCAGTGATGGGGGTTACTTTGGTAAGTTTTGTGGCTTTCTTGGAGCTTTTTTGAGTTGTAACCTCTACAAAGGAGTCCCATCCACCACATTCAGGACAGCGCCCCATCCATTTTCTACTTTGATAACCGCATTGTTGACACTCAAAAAGTTGTTGTAACTTAGCCATAGATCGCGTCTAAAATAGTTTCTATATACTCATTTGGATCGAAAGGGGTTAAATCTTCCACCTTTTCACCAGTTCCCACAAACAAAATAGGCAATCCCAACCTATTGGAAATACTTAAAATTGCCCCACCTTTAGCGGTACCATCCAGTTTAGTTACAACTATACCATCCACCCCTACCATCTCATTAAACGCGATAGCTTGATTGATCGCCGAGCTTCCTTGAGTGGCATCCAAAATTAGCAGTTTTCTATGAGGAGCACCTTCCATCGCTTTATTACAAACTCTTACAATCTTTTTCAACTCCTCTCCTAAGTTGTTTTGGGTATGTAACCTTCCAGCAGTATCGATTAACACATTATCTATACCCTTAGCTTTTGCTTTTTGGATAGTGTCAAATGCAACTGCACTAGGATCGTGTCCTTGTTTTGTAGCTACAATTGGAACATCCAACCGCTTCGCCCACTCTTTTAATTGCTCAATTGCTGCGGCTCTAAAAGTATCTCCCGCTCCTAAAATTACACTTTTCCCTTGCTGTTTATAAAGATGGGCAAGTTTTGCGATAGTTGTCGTCTTCCCAGCTCCGTTAACTCCTAAGATCAGCTCTACAAACGGTTTAACTGTTATCTCTTTTGAAGGGGGGATTTTAAAAAGAAGGAGAAGTTCATTTTTTAAAGAGATTCGGTTGATCTTATTTGGAAGAGAATCTAAAATCTTTTCTACCAGTTCATACTCTACATCCGCCTCAATTAAAAGCTCTTCTAACTCCTCTTTTGTAATAAATTCCCTCTTCTTTTTAACCCCTTTTTCAAGATTAGTGACGGTTTTTTTCAACGCTTTCTTTAGGAATCCAAACATTTTTAGCCCTTTGAAGGTCTGATTTTAATATCTCGTAAGGCACTGCGCCTACATAATGGATAAAGTAGTTTCCTCTAGTTAATACAAGTAAAAGCGGTATTGGCATATTCGCACCTGCGTGAAGCTTGGTATAAACTCTTCTTGCAAACTCCTCATTCTCTTTATAGCTTTTTGAACAAAAAAAGTCAAAC
This sequence comes from Campylobacterota bacterium, assembly GCA_013153095.1. Classification (GTDB taxonomy): domain Bacteria; phylum Campylobacterota; class Campylobacteria; order Campylobacterales; family Nitratiruptoraceae; genus Nitratiruptor. Next base: position 22,528 of record JAADFB010000028.1, read on the forward strand.
TTCTCTTTACACGCATCCTTATCCAATCCCACTAAAACTACTCTAAGATCGTTACTAAAGCTGTGATATAATCTCTCCAGCTCAGGAATTTGGGCTTTACACGAGGGACACCAGCTTGTAAAAAAGAGAAGTAGATCGATAGGCTTTTCTTGCGGTTCTAAGAGAATTTTATTCTCCTTAATTGTGGCTTTTAGTGTCCCCTCTTCCCCTTCAAGTAAGAAGGTTGTTTTTTGCGGTTTTGGTTTAGGTAAAACTGTTTTAGGGATGATAGTTTGCGAAGTAGAACTACTTTCATCAGCACATCCCACAAAAAATAAAAAGATAGCAATTACAGTTATAGTTAGTTTCAAGAACGCTCCTTTTTTAGGGGAGGATTATAGTGAAAAAAGGCTTAAAGATGACCAAAAAGGCTTTTAGAGAGTTATGTAAACAACGACTCTTAAAAGCTAAAAATAAAAACTCTCTAACTAAAAAAGTGGAGCGAAATTTAGCTTTTCTTATAGAGAGATTAAATTCCAGAAGTCTTTTAGTTTTTCTTCCCCTAAAACACGAACCTCAACTTTATTCTTACTTTTCTAAACTTAGAATTAACAAAAAGGTTTATGTTCCCTTTATGCAAGGTGAAAGTTTCAAAATGGTAAAATTGAGATTACCAGTATATAAAAAACGGTTTGGAATTAGGGAGCCCCTAAACTCCTTTTTCAAACCCAAAATCGATACCGCTATTGTTCCCGTTCTTGGGGTAGATGGGGATTTTAGAAGGATCGGTTTTGGGATGGGGATGTATGACCGTTTTTTTGCCTCTTTACCTTACCGACCAACTATAATTTTTATTCAACAACGGGAGTGTATTAGTGCCAAAAAGGTTGGAGAGAGGTTTGATATTCAAGGTGATTTTTTAGTTACCCCAAAACAAATATGGATAAGAGGGAATAGCGATGTGGGTAGAGATTTTAGCAGGAAGTTCTGCCGCGATAGTAAGTGGCGCTGTAGGATATATCCTATCAAAGAAGTTAGAAAAAGAGAAACTAAAAATCTATGAGGAGCAAGCTAAAGCAAAAGCTAGGGCGATCGAACATGAAGCTGAAAAAACCCTTCAAGAAGCTCAATTAGAGATTCAAAAAGCGGAGTTGGAATTAAAAAGGGAGTTTGAGAAGCAGTTAGAAGCCCTTAAAAAAACTTATGATAAACGGTTTTTGGAGCTGGTAGAAAAAGAGGAATCGCTCAAGCAGATGTTTAAAGACGAGCTAAAACATATCACTTTAGAAAAGCAGGAGTTAAAAAATGAAAGGGAAGAGTTAAAAAAGCTACAAGAGGAATATGAACGTTTAAAACAGGAGTATGAAAAAAAATATAATGAGGTTTTAGAGGCACTTCAAAAGCAAGCCGGTTTAACTATGGAGGAGGCTAGAGAGCTTATTTTACAAAAAGCAACTGAAGAAAGTAGAGGGGAGATAGCAAATATCGTAAGAAAGTATGAGGAGGAGGCTAAAAGAGAAGCTAAACAACGAGCTAATTATATCTTAGCCCAAGCTACTACCAGGTATGCTGGGGATTTTGCAGCGGAGAGGTTGATAAACACTGTAAGTATCCCAAGCGAAGATATAAAAGGTAGAATTATTGGGAAAGAGGGAAGGAATATAAAAACTTTAGAGATGCTTTTGGGAGTGGATGTGATAATTGATGATACTCCCAATGCGATAATTTTAAGCTCATTTAACCTCTATCGGCGCGCGATTGCGACTAAAGTTATTGAGTTGTTGGTAGAAGATGGAAGGATTCAACCCGCTAGAATCGAAGAGATTTACGAGAAAGTAAAAGAGGAGTTTGATCAACAACTCTTAGAAGAAGGGGAAGATATTGTGATCGATTTGGGGGTTGGAACTATCCATCCTGAGCTGGTAAAACTTATTGGAAGGTTGAAATTTAGAGCCAGTTATGGACAAAACGCTTTAGGACACTCTTTAGAAGTTGCCCACATGGCTGGGATTATGGCGGCTGAGATGGGAGGAGATGAGGTTTTAGCAAAGCGGGCAGGATTACTTCACGACATCGGTAAAGCTTTAACACACGAATATAGTGGCAGCCACGTAGATTTAGGGGCTGAGATATGTAAACGGTATAAAGAACCCGATGTTGTAATCAATGCTATCTATGCCCATCACGGACACGAAGAAGCAAAAAGTATCGAAGCGGCGGCAGTGTGTGCAGCTGATACTTTAAGTGCAGCTAGACCAGGGGCTAGGAGAGAGGTGTTAGAAGCGTTTTTAAGAAGAGTTCAACATATTGAAGAGATCGCCTTAAGTAAGCCTGGAGTTAAGAAAGCGTACGCAATAAATGCAGGAAGAGAGATTAGAGTAATCGTAAATGCGGATTTAGTTAGCGATAATGAGTCGGTGCTTTTAGCTAGGGAGATCGCTAAAGAGATAGAGAGCGCAGTTCAATATCCTGGAGAGATAAAAGTTAATGTGATTAGGGAAAATAGGGCGATCGATTTTGCTAGATAAGGAAAGTTTTAAAAAGAATTGATTAAAATAAGCCTTTCATTAATTTTTTTTGAAGGGCTTATTTTATGAAAAAACTTCTTTTAACCTCTCTCCTTCTAACCTCCTCCTTTTGTGCAGAAATTTGGGTAGGTGTAGGGAAAATTGGCGGAGATATAGTAACTAGTACTGAGTATGCTATCGGTGTAGAAGAGGAGTTTGAGCTGTTTGAGGAGTGGCTTACAGGAGTTGATGTAAGTTATAAACACGCAAAAGTCAAAGAGGAGGAAGAGGAGGAGAGCTTTAAAGTTTGGGAAGATGCGGTAGATGTAGAAGGGTTGATTGGAAAAGAGTTTGATGAGAAAAATAAACTTTTTGGAGTTGTTGGGTTAAGATATGGGCAAAGTGATGGGGATGATTTTTACGGTGTAGGAGTGGGAGCGGAATTTCAGCACCTTTTAGAGGATGGAGTAGTAGTAAGCATAGATATAGTTAGACATTTTATGAAAAATGAGGATGATCGTTACTATCAAACTAACACCTTGATGTTTAAAGTGGGATATGAGTTTTAAAAAGGGGAATTATGAGTAAAGCGGGATTTGTAGCGGTTGTGGGAAGACCTAACGCGGGTAAAAGTACCCTTTTAAACTGGCTTTTAGGGGAGAAGATAGCGCTAGTTAGTCATAAAGCCCAAGCTACTAGAAAACGGTTATACGCTATTGTGATGCATAAAGATGCCCAAATTATCTTTATCGACACTCCCGGTTTACACCAAAAAGAGCAGCTTTTAAACAAGTTTATGTTGGAAGAGGCTCTTAAAGCGATAGGGGATTGCGATCTTATTTTGTTTTTAGCTCCCGTAAACGATCCTATCACCCATTATGAAAAGTTTTTAGAGCTTTCTAAAGGGAAAAAGCACATATTAGTACTAACCAAAATCGATCTAGTTTCAAAAGAGAAACTTTTACAAAAAATAGCGGAGTATCAAAAGTTTCAAGATAAATTTTTAGAACTAGTCCCCATTTCGGTTAAGAAAAATATCGGTAAAGAGGAACTTTTAGATACGATCGTAAAATATCTCCCAGAACACCCCTACTACTATGATCCCGAACTTTTAACTACCGAAAATGTTAGAGATATTTACAAGGAGCTTATTCGAGAGGCTATCTTTAAGAATGTAAGTGATGAGATCCCTTACGAGAGTGATGTGGTAATTGAAAAGATTGAGGAGGGGGAAAAGTTGGATAAGGTGTATGCGATGATTATTGTAGAAAAACCCTCCCAAAAGGGGATTATCATAGGAAAAAAAGGGGAAACTATCAAAAGAATAGGCAAAGATGCGCGTAAACTCTTAGAGCAGTTTAGCCAAAAAAAGATATATCTAGAGCTTTTTGTTGTGGTTAAGAAAGGATGGACAAAAAGTAAAAAAGAGTTGGAGTCGCTTGGATATATTTTTAGCTAATTTAACAAAAAAGCGTATTTGTGGCTCTTTTAAGCTTCCTTTGTTAAAATAGTTCAAAAAAAATCGGGGCTAGATGCAAAAAGAGAAGTTTAAAAGTATAGTCACAATCAATCCGTATAATAATACAACTTTTTTGTGTGAAAATTCTGTTTTAAAAAAGTTCCCCTCTTTAAAATTTTACAATAAAAACTTTTATATCTCCTTCCTCCAAACTAAAGATGTGATAGTTGCTACCATCTCAGTTAGCAAAAATATCCCGGAAGAGGATTTAAGGGATGTTTTAGAACTTAGAGTTTATGAGGAGTTGGATTTAGACCAAACAATAGAGTATAAGATTGAGTTTGAGGAGATTCCAACCCCTTCTCATGAAAAAGAGCGAAAATTTCAAGTTTTTGTAACAGAACCTACCTTAATTACCGATACTTTTGAACATATTATCCAAAAAGTTCACTATATCGACGCGATAATCCCTGCACCTTTACTTTTTAAACCGCTTTACACTCAAAAAATAATAGAAAGTGATGAAACTCACCTTTTTCTTTACTTTCAAAAAACGGATACCTTTTTAAGTATTTACCATTCGGGGACACTTCTTTATAGCAAATCTTTAAAATACTCTTTTACCGATATAGCTGAAAAACTTAGCGAATTAAAAGGGGAAAATGTTGAGGTAGAAGAGGTTATGAAAACCCTCTCTCAGGAGGGGTTAAAGATAGCCGATCTAGATACGATGCATTACTATATGCAGATTTTTAGTGAGATTTTTATGTACCTCAACGATATTATCATCTACGCCAAGAGGGTTAACAATTTAGAGATTATCGATAAGATTTTTATTAGCTCCGAGATAGGTTTTATTAGGGGGATAGAAGAGTACGCCCAAACCTATCTTGCGCAGGAGGCGTTTGATTTTAATTTCAATTACGGGATAGATGCACAAGAGCCTTATATTGAAGACCTTCACTTTTTGATGGTTCTATGTGCAAAAGATATTATCGAGTACGGTTACCCTTATGCAAACTTAACTCTTTTTAAACGACTTCCTCCTCTTTTTAAACGCCCTTCTGGAGAGTTGTTGATTCTTTCTTTAGTTAGTTTAATTTTGGCATTGGCTTACCCTATTTATAACTTTTTATATGCGTATAAACTCAAATATGACAGTGCGATCTTACATCAGCAATATCCAGCTATCCACGCAAAACGGGTCGCTTTAGAAACTCAAATTAACGATCTAAAAAAGAGGATGGAGGAGTTAAAGAAAAAGATAGAGTTAAAAAAGAAGGAGTTAGATACTAGGCAAAGCATCCTTAACGCCATCTATGATAAAAAGGTAAACTATGTGATGAAGGGGGTAACCTTAGCTCAACTCTCCCAGGATATGGTCGATCATAAACTCAAAACCACCTCTATAGATAACAACCAAACCCTCTTTAACTTCAAAGTTACCGCTTTGGATGAAAAAAGTATCACCCAGTTCATAAAATTTATCAGTGAGCATCGAGACGATCGTTACGATATTAGCACTAAAGAGATAAATCGAACCGATCCAAATAGCACAGTTTATACCAGTACTTTAGAGGTTGAGGTTCGATGAGTTTAAGCAGAAGTATTGATAAGTTTTTTGAACAAAGAAAACCTAGTGAGAAGCGGTTAATCTATTTAACTATAGTGTTTGGTACGTTAGCTCTTTCCTATCAATATCTTTTCCCTTATAGTGAGAAGTTTTTAAAACAGGCTAAACGGGAGAAGGAGAAGATAGAGGAGAAGATAAATATCGATAAAAGTTATATCCAATCTATGACGGTTAACGGGGATCAATTTTTCTACATCAAACAGTACAACCGCCAACTCAACGAGCTTAAAAAAAGCTTTATGGCGATAAATGACAAAAAAGAGTATCTAGATCAAAAGATAAAAGAGCTATCCTATCTCCTTTACAATAAGAAACGGTGGGCGCAATTTTTAAACTCCCTTACCCAAAAAGCGGAAAAAAATGGGGTAGAGATCGATTATATACTTAACAACTTTATGGATGTCCCAAAAAGTTTTGGGCACGTCTTAGAAGTTGAAATAGGATGTAAGGGGGATTTTAAAAACTTGATTGCGTATTTAAACTCCATTGAGCAAAGCGATTTGGTTGTAGATATTTATGAGATGAAGATGTTGGGTAAAGAGCCAATAGAAACAACTATAAAGGTATCGGTATGGGGATTAAACTATTAGCACCTCTTTTAGCTATCTCGCTGGTATGGGGGAACTATCCCGATATCGATAGGTTAATAGAAAAGGTTAAAGTGAGACGGGTAGGGTTATCTACTAAAGAGATTGCCCAGTTAAAAAACCCTTTCATTAGTAAGAAAAAGCTAAAAAAGGTTATTAAGGTCAAAAAAGTTAAACGGACAAAAAAGAAAAGATTTAGAGCAACTCTTTACTCTATCTTCAACAACCGAGCCAAAATTAACGGTCGCTGGAGAAAGATAGGGGATCGTATAGGTCCTTATAGGTTGGTTTTTATCAACGCTAAAGGGGGATATGTAGTTTTAAGACAGGGAAGAAAAGAATTAAAGCTATTCCTGCCCCGTCGAACCCGTAAAGTTAACCTAATCTCAAGGGGGAATAGTTGATGAAAAAACTGTTTTTACTTCTTTTTATCTCCCTAACCCTTTTAGCAAACTCTTGTGAAAGGAGACTTTTTACCTTAAAAAGTGCGCCGGGGATAAGAATTATTGAGTTTTTAGATAATCTTGCAGATGAATGTTCCTTAACCCTTCTTTTAAAAGATAAATTTGCAAAAAAGAAGGTGTATGCTAAGCTAAGTCGACTCAATATCAAAAACGCCACTTTAGAGGAGTTGTTAGATCTAATCTTACGAGAAAACGATTTAAATTACGAGTTAGAGGGAAATATCTTAAAAGTTAACTATCTTATCACTAAAACTTTTCATATCGACTATGTTATCTCAAAGCGAAAAGGGGAAACTGTAACCGATGCTTCCGTAGATGTGGGGGCTACTCAAACGGGAATGACTACAAAAGCTGGGATTAGCAAAGGTAAAGGGAGTGGAGGTAGAGGAAGAGATGTAAATAAGATAACTTCCATTGAGGAGTTTGATTTTTGGCAAAACATTCAAGAGGAGATCTATCAGCTTTTAAACCGCCCTGAAGATGAGTATAAAGCTCCTGAGCCTATTATCAATCCCAAAGCTGGATTAGTTACCGTTACAGCTACGGCTAAACAGATAGAGCGGGTTGAAAACTATATCGATACCATAGAAGATCGACTTCATAAAGAGGTATTGATCGACGTTTCTATTTTGGCGGTTTTTTATAACAAAAATATCACTACCGGAATAGATTGGAGTAGGTTTAGTTTACTCTTGAATGGAGGATATAATAATGATGGCTCTTTTTCTCCTACAACTCCAATCGCTACCTATCAGGGGGTTGGGGTTGGAGGAAATTTTAAAGAGATCGAATTTACTTCCACCGCAACCACAATTATCAACTCCTCTCTCCATCTTTCGGCTATAATCGATTTTTTACAAAGAAATGGAAAAGTTGTTACCCTCTCCAATCCAAAAATCCTAACTTTAAACAATCAGCCTGCAATTATCTCTATTGGGGATACTATTAATTACAACGTTCCCACCTCTATTACTATCAATAGTAATAGCAATTTGGGAGAGAAAGCTTATACCCCTTCTTCTATCTTTGTGGGAATTTTGTTAAATATTACCCCTGAAATAACCCAACGAAGAGATATAATTTTAAGAATTAACCCTTCCATTTCAGAATTAAGAAATCCCGAAGATTTAAACAAAAACACCCCTAGCGGTTTTAGAGAGATAGCTCCAGATACCAAAGAGAAAAAACTCTCTTCTGTGGTTAAAGTAAGAGATGGGTCAACCCTAATTTTAGGAGGTTTAATATCCAATACGAGGAACTTTATGGTTAATGGGGTACCAATTTTAAAAGATATACCTATTTTTGGAAATCTTTTTAAAAGTGTAAAGAAAGAAGATCAGCGGTTTGAACTGGTGTTTGTAATCAAGCCTAAAATTATCGATTCGGATACTTTCAACTTAAGTCTTAAAGATTTTGGATACGATAGACTAGATGTTAAGTAGTGAGTTAAAAAAAGCCAAAGAGGCGTTTGTAGATAGGGTTGATCCTAATTCCTTTGTTAAGTTTGAATCCAATATCCAATATCTAGAAAAACTACACTCTCTGTTAGAAAAAGAGTTTAAGATCGCTTTATTAACTGGAGAGCCGGGTATTGGTAAAAGTATGCTCTTAAAACAGTTTCAACAAGAAAGTAAAGAGGGAGTATACCTTTTTGATAAGCCGTTTTTTGATCTGGAAGAGTTTAAAGAAAAGTTAAAAGAGGTGTTAGGAGTAAAAAAAAACCTCTTTGAAGAGGTTGAAGAGAAAATATCAACTCCTATTACTCTTATCTTGGATGAAGCCCAAATTTACAAAGAGGAGTTTTTAGAGTTTTTAAGAGTTTTAGCCGATACCACTAAAGTGAAACTTATCCTTTCCCTTCACTCTTTAAATGATGAAACTCTCCTAGCTAAAGAGCATTTCAAAAGTAGAATCTTTACCACCATCACTATGAAACCCCCTTCCAAAAAGGAGTTAGAAATCTATCTACAAAAGCGACTCTTCCTTTTCCAAGCGTACGACCTTTCTAGTTTAATCGATAAAAAGTTAACCTCGTTTGTTTACAACTTCACCAAAGGCAACTTTAGGGAGACTAACCGGTTTATGTATAAACTTTTTGACATTATGGAGTATTTTGAACAAAATAAACCAACTATCCTAAACCCTAAGAAGATTTCAAAAAAGTTTTTGGAGATGACCGCTTTAGATCTGGGGTATCTTAAATGAACAGTTATGAAGCTCTTTATCTTCGCTGGAAAAAGTATAGGTTCAAAAAGTTTTTAAAGACAGCCTTGCTTTTAGGAGTTGGAGTAGCAGGGGGATTTTGGGGATATAAAGAGTTTTTTAAAAAAGAGGAAATTGTTCAAAAAGTAGAACACCTCAATCGTCCCATAACTAACATCATCACCCCTTCTTTAAGTTTTGAAAATAGATTGGCTCGCTATCTCCATTATAAACCTAAACCAAAAGTCCACAAAAAAGTTACTAAAAAAAAGGTAAAACCCGCTTCTACTCCTCTTCAACCTTCCCCTTCTCAGCTGTTGGAGTTGGAATCTAAACAAGAAGACCTAACCACCCTGATAGAAAAGTTCAATATCGCCCCTTCTAAAGAGTTAGCTTTACTAATTGCTAGGGAATTTTATTCCCAACAAAACTATCCCCAAACTATAAAATGGAGTATGAAAGCAAATGAGTTTGATAACAAAGATGAAGAGAGTTGGATCCTTTTTTCAAAAGCGGCTTATAAGCTAGGAGATAAGAGAAAAGCGATCAATGCTTTAAAAGTTTTTGTACAAAAAAGTGGATCTCTAAAAGCTAAGGAGCTGTTACTTTCGATGTATAAAGGAGAGTTTAAGTAATGAGAAAATTTCTTTTTTTCCTTCCTCTTTCCCTTTTAGCTTGGGAGATCACCGTACCTTCTTTAGTCAAAGCGTATAAACGGGGGGCGTATAAGCGGGTTTGTCTACAAGGATACTACATCTTTGATAAGTTAAAAAAGGATGAAAATCTTCTTTCTATGTACGCTTTTTCCTGTTTAAGAAGCGATTATATCAACCGCTTAGCCGTACCTATTTTAATTTTGGGAAAAACTCCTGAATCTAGAAAAAACCGCAGTTACTTCTCTTTAATCCTTGCTCAAAAAAACCTTTTAATCTCCGCTCTTGCAGATAAAGAGGATTTTAGTAACTTAAAGCTTCCCAACACCAATCACCTAATCTCCAAAGTGTTTAATCTTTACTTTCAAAAAAAGTTTAAAAGAGTCGATAATATCTACACCGCCCAAGAGGGTAATGTTACCTATGAGATATGGTTAGAAAAAACCAAAGGTAACTACCCCTACCTCGTAGTAGAGGTTGAAAAAGAGGGCAAAAAGAGGAAACATATCTACAAGTAGCTTTTAGCTACTTTTAAGGATACTATCTTGATGAATGAACGACTCTTAAGATTTCTAGTTAACGATCTTAATCTGGACGTAAAACAGCTCCAGGAGATTTGGAAACAAAGCAGTTCGTTAAAAAAGTTTATCTATCAAATCATCAACCAAAACATAATCTCTAGCGATAAATTGGTAAGTGAGATCGCTAGAAAATTAAGAGAGGGGAGATTAACTTTAGAAGATATTGAGGACTCAATTCCTGCAGAATTGTATGAGAAGGTTTTAAAACAGTACGCTAGATTAAGCGGGATAGAGTTTATCGATCTAGATACCTACGGGATCGATGTAAAACTAACTAGCAAAGTCTCCTCCTCTCAACTAAAAAAGATAAAAGCTATCCCTATTAAGGAGACCGATTTAAGTATCCTTGTGGCTGTAAGCGACCCGTTAGATATTGGAGCGCAAGATGCAATTCAGAGGTTATTCCCAAGAAAACCGGTAAAAATAGTTTTAGCTTCTAAAAACCAGATAGAAACCTATCTAAACAAGTTAGAGCTAAATGAAAATATCAAAGAGTATATCAACGAAATTAGAAAAGACCTTCAACACGGAGTTGGAGATAAAGATAATCTTGAAGAGTCGAGCGCAATTTTAAAACTGATCGAAGCGATCCTAAAAACCGCAATCCTCTCTAGAGCTAGCGATATTCATATTGAACCTACAGAAACCAACTGCGTAGTTAGAAATAGAATTGATGGGATTTTGACGGAAAAATTTATCTTTGATAGAGATATTTACGCGCCGTTAGCTTCTAGATTGAAACTTTTGGCAAATTTAGATATTGCCGAGAAGAGAAAACCGCAAGATGGTCGTTTTAGCGAGACCATTATGGGAAAAGAGTACGACTTTAGGATTTCCACCCTTCCTATAGTCTATGGGGAATCGATCGTTATGCGGATTTTGGATAAAAGTAAAGCGATGATCCCGTTAGAAGAAGCGGGGATGAGTAAACACAACTTTGAGATTTTTACAAAAGCTCTTAGAACTCCATACGGGATCATCCTAGTTACAGGGCCTACTGGAAGCGGTAAATCTACCACTCTTTACGGAGCGTTGAATATGTTAAGAAGTGTAGAGAAAAAGATTATTACCGTTGAAGACCCTGTCGAGTATCAGATAAATTTAGTTCAGCAAGCCCAAGTTAACCCCAAAATTGGCTTTACTTTTGCGGCAGCTCTGCGTTCAATCTTGCGACAAGACCCAGACATCATTATGGTGGGTGAGATACGGGACGAAGAGACTATTAGAATCGCAGTTCAAGCTGCCTTAACTGGACATTTAGTACTTTCAACTTTACACACCAACGACGCTATTAGTGCTATTAACAGGATGATCGATATGGGGATAGAGCCTTATTTGGTCAGTGGAGCGTTGATAGCTATAGAGGCTCAGCGACTTGTTAGAAAAATTTGTCCCCACTGTAAGATCGAAACTGAGTTAGAACCAGAAATTTATAAAGAGATAAAAGAGTATCTTCCTCAAGAGTACCGTTTTTTTAAAGGGAAAGGGTGTAAACATTGTGAATTTAGCGGTTACAGCGGGCGGGAAATGATTTGCGAAGTGTTGAAGGTGGATGATGATATTCAAAGGATGATAGCAAGAGAGGAGCCTAAGGAAAAGATTCAAGAGGTGGCGATCCAAAAAGGGTTTAGATCGATGCTTCAAGATGGAATCTTTAAAGCGATAGAAGGTTCTACTACAATAGATGAAGTGTTAAGGGTGACAAGGCTATGATGAGGTATTACAATGTGGTAGTTTTAAGCAAAGGTAGAAAGAACGCCTTTATCGTCAAATCTGGCAATAAAAAAGAGGCGTTAGAGAAAGCAAAACTTAAATCGGGAGGGGTAGTAGTTAGGATAGAGGAAACTTCTCCTCCAATTGAAGAGCAGATTAATGAGTTAAAAAAACAGTTTGCGGCACTAAATAAACGGGCTAAGATAAAAAGGGCTACCCTAATTGCAACCATTAGGCAGTTAGCGGTAATGACAAATGCGGGTATTCCTATCAACGATGCGTTAACTGAGATCGCAAACAACACTACCGATATTAGACTTAAAACTATCTTTACAGAGATCGCGGAGAATATCAACGCTGGAATTAGTCTATCCCATTCGGTAGAAAAGTATAAGGATGAATTAGGAACTTTGACGGTTACGATGATCCGTTTGGGAGAACAAACTGGGGATATGGCTTACTCCCTTTTTACCTTAGCGGATATTTTAGAGCAAATTGATGAAAATGTTAGAAAGTTTAAGAAAGCGATCCGCTACCCTTTAATAACTTTAACTGCGATGGCGATCGCTTTTACGATTTTGATTAGTTACGTCGTTCCTAAATTTAAAGCTATCTTTGCAAAATTCAATGCAGAACTACCTCTTCCTACCAAAATTCTACTTATCCTAGAACACTTTATCAACACCTACGGACTTTATCTTTTAGGCGGGATTGTTGTGGGTATAACCGTTTTGGTCTACCTTTACCGTTTAAGTCCAGATTTTAAATACACGATGGATAAGCTTTTCTTACGGGTTTACCTTTTAAAAGATATTATCTTTTATGCTCAGCTTAATAGATTTATTTTGGTATTAACCGAATTGATTAAAGCTGGAATTCCGATAGTAGATGCATTAGATAATTCGTTAAAGATGGTCTCCAACAGTTATTTAAAAGAGCGACTTAGCGTAGTAAAGACGATGGTTGAAAAGGGTAGCTCAATTGAAGAAGCTTTTAGGGAGACTGAGCTGTTTGAAAGTATGATTTTACAAATGATTTCAGCGGGTGAAGCTAGTGGACAGTTGGATAATATGCTTCAAAAAATTAGCGAGTATTACGGGATGAAATTTGATTACATTTTAGATAACCTCTCTAGCTACATTGAGCCGATAATGTTAGCTATTATCGCCTCTTTAGTTTTACTGCTAGCATTGGGGATTTTCTTACCGATGTGGGATATGGCAAAAGTTATCAATGGGGGAGGGTAAAACCTCACCCTAAAAAAAGAGGTTAAAAGAGATTTTAAATTGAGTGTCATCCTCTCCGTTTAACGCTTCAGCATAAGAGCCAATGAGATGTAACATAGCAAAGTCGTTTAAAATTGTGCTATACATCAAGGAATAACCAGTTTCACTATCGTCATTGTCATCTAAACCGTAGTTGATAATTCCTCTTAGGAAATGGTTTCTTTTTAAACGGTAAAGGATAGAGTTTTCAATTCCCTTATACTCCCCTTTTCGATCATTATCGCTATAAACCAAAATAGAGGTTAAGTACCAATCTCCAAACCCCTTTTCAATAGGTAGTAAAATGGAGTTGGTATCGATCCCTTTCTCCTCCTTAGCACTATAAAGTAATCCCACTTTCCACCCGTTATCAAAAAAGTATCTTAATCCTCCTAAAAACTGCTCATCGTCTCCGCTTGAATGTTGATTAGGTTGTTGATTGTGGGTAGGGCGTTGAGAAGGTCTATTTTTTACTAAGAGTCGTTTTTTATTTCCATTCCCATAATTACCACTGGTAGGGCGCCCGTTACCTTGTCCGTAACCGTTACCTTGTCCGTAACCGTTACCTTGTCCGTAACCGTTACCTTGTCCGTAACCGTTACCTTGCATTCCCCCGTGGTTATTATCTCCGTGGGCTACCGTCTCTCCATAAGAAACTAGAAAAAGGAGTTTATTGTTGTACAAGTAAGAGTACTCAGCCCCTTTAAAATTGCCTATCCCTGCTCTTTGTAAAGGGGATTTGTACATATCTCTTCCCCTAGCACCGGAAGGGATTCCGTGTAATCCATTATCTGAAAATGCTCGTTGAATATTTCCCAATTGGGTAAAAGGTGCCAAAAGTCCCGCTCTTAAGAGATGTTGAGGTTCTTGAAAAGCTATGTTTATGTATGCAGTTGAAGAACCCTCTTCAAACAGTTTAGGGGCGTTTTTGTTATTTGTATTGATGTTTTGTTTAGTAGAACCAAAAAAGGAGAGATACTTGTTAGCAGTTCCCGCAAAATAGAGTTTAATTTTTCCGGTAAGTTTCCTATCTGCATCTTTGTCACTGTAGTTAAATCCTGCCATCATTCCAAAGGGTTCATATTCAGTTTTACCTTCAATAAACTCTTTTAAGGTCGCCTTATCTCCTTCACTAAACCTAAAACCGTTCCTTAAAAACCTCTCCCCTACATCGTTTAACATAGGGATATTTGTGTGGCACGCAAAACAGCTGGTTTTGTACTCTCTAGCAAATTGAGGTAGCGCCCAGCTTAGATGGATCGAAATAAGAAGCAAAAGTAAAAATCTCATCTCACCTCCTTAATTTTCTTGCGCGCTGATGATAACTAATCTGTATGAAAAAAGTGTTAATATTTAGCGCCTATTTTTCTCTTGACTTTTTGGTAAAAATTAGGTAAAATTAAAAAATAATTATCTGGCTAGAGGCCATTGATATATTATATCTAACTCTTCTCTATATTTATATACAATCATTATCAGGCTAAAAGCCCTTCTCAAATCTTTCTAGTGGATTTTTTCCTTCTTTTTTAAATTTCTTTGGAAGTTGGTTAAAAAAGAGGTGGGAAAGTAGAAGCTAAGAAGATTACCAAAATAGTTTAAGACGGGATTTCCCCGTCTATCTCATAGAGCAAGCGCTCATTCCCGGAGGAGTTGTAGGTTGAATCATCTCATTACTTACTCCTCCCTCTTCGTTTACCTTTTCGATAAAATGCCACAACTTATTAGCCGCTTGATGGTATCGTTTAGCCGTTTCGCTATCAGGATGATAGTAAACTACCGGTTTACCCTCATCTCCACCTTCTCTAATTGCGG
>JAADFB010000010.1 GCA_013153095.1 Campylobacterota bacterium
ATTATGTGCTGTAAATATCTAGGGAACTTATCTACAAAATCGATTTTTGGAAACTCACCTTTAACTTTTAACTCTATCTCCTTCTCTCTCAACCACTCCAGTTCAATAGGTGTATTTCCACTCCAAGCAACATTAGGTAAAATTCCAAAAGCTCCTTCTAAATTTACTCCTCGTAAAGGTACTTTGCCTAAAGAGAGAGCGTAAAGTTTTAAATAGGTCGCTTCTACACTCTCAGGAGGAGCATCTTCAAAAAGGAAAACCACTCTAAAATTTTCCAGTTCACTTTCATCCAACTCACTTAAAACTTTCATCAGTTGGACATTTTTATGCTTTTCTCCTTCCGCCTCTTTTACCCACACTGAACACAACGAGAAAGCGGTTTGAACAAATGCAGGCGTAACTTTAAATACTGCTTCGCTTCCCTTTTGAGGGATAATCTCTCCCGCTTCATTTAAAGCTTTTTGAAAAATGGCACTACTTCCGTAATTTTCCTCCCAATTGATAAAAGGGAAAGTTGCTTGAAGGACTAAGTTTTTATTCTTTTGCCCAAGGTCAACCCTTGCAATTCCAAACGCTAAAGGCTGGCGATAGTAACTGCTCTCTTGCACCTCTTTTACAACCGCGTAAAAATCCTCAACACTAATCATCGCTTCTCCTTCAAAATCTCAATATTTGCACTTGCTCGAAGTCTATCAAAATACTCTTTAATCGAACTCGCACGATTTTGGTTAGCCAGTTTATTTAAAATAAAAAGTTTAGCTTCCTCAAAAGGGATCGTTTTTTTATCCATCTTTTTCTCTACGAAAATTAACAAATAGCGATCTCCTAAAGGAAGGATTTGACTAAATTGACCGGTTGGAATCTGGTTTAATAACATCGCAAACTGGGGAGAAATCTCTTTTACATCTACCACCTCTCTACCGGTTTCAAGTAAAAGGGGAGTTGAAGGTTTATAAAAGGGATTCTCTTTAATTTTTTCTAACACCTCTTTAGAAGGAGAGACATATTTTACAATCTCTATCTTTTGAGCAATTGTAAACTCATCTTTATGGGAGTGGTAGTAGTCTTTAAGTTTTTTTAAATCGATCTTTTTTCCCAGCTGTTTTTGAGAAATATGATCGTAAAGCTTTTTCCTAAGCAGTTGAGACCTAAAAGTTCTTTTAAACTCATCCCACTCCATCCCTCTTTTTTTTAACTCCTGTTCAAAAGTGTAAAGATCAGGGAAACCTTTCTCTTTTGCGAACTCCTCCATCGCCCTCTCCAACTCAAAATCATCTATTGTGAGTCCCAGTTTTTTTATCTGCTCATCTTCTAACTTTCGCTGAATCAACATATCTACCGCTTTTTCTGGAGGAAGGCGATATTTTTGCGCGGTTTTAGCTATCTCGTAAGTTGTGATAGGTTCTCCGTTAACCACGATAGCGATCGCATCTATTACTTTAGCAAACGCCAATGGAGAGAGTAGCAACAAAACCATCTTTCTCATAATTTATACCTTTTTTGGTGCAATTTTACCACGCGTTAACTAAGAGTTTGCTGTTACCCAAAAAATCTAAGCTTATAGAGAACCGTTCTTAAAGGAAGAGGAGAAAATTCTTAGAAAAAGTAGTTTTTAAAAGGAGAGTTTTTTGTCTCAGTTATAAATTTTGGGTATGATACTTTTTTTTGACACTATACCATAATATTGGATAAAATATAGGAAATAGATAAACCTTAGATTCAAAAAAATATACTACAATTTAGCAGAGGTGAAAATTGGCTAACAAAGTCGAAACCAAGACTAAAGTGGAAGTTCAAGAACCCAAAAAATATAAAGTTTTTCTCCTAAATGACGATTATACAACGATGGACTTTGTAGTCGACATTCTTTGCGAAGTTTTCCATAAAAGTTATGAAGAAGCTGTACAAATTATGTTAAAGGTACACCGAGAGGGTAAAGGATTGTGTGGAGTTTACACCTATGAGATCGCAGAGACTAAAGTAGATCAAGTCCATAGACTCGCGAGAGCCCACCAATTTCCGCTTAAAGCAACAATGGAGGAAGAGTGATGATTAGCAATCAATTAAACTCAGTTTTTAAAGAAGCGCTTAAGTTTGCAAAAAACCATCGACACGAATATCTAACAGTTGAACATGTGTTTTTAGCTCTTTTGGATAATGAAGAGGGAGCTAGAATTTTGAGGGAAGTGGGGGCTGATATAAATTTCTTAAAAAGAAAACTTTTACACCATCTAGAAACCTCTTTGCCCTCTCTTCCCCAAAATGTGATAAAGGACCCGGTAGAAACGATGTCACTCTCTAGAGTGATTGAAAATATGATTCGTCATATTCAGAGTGCGGAAAAGAAAGAGGCAACCGTGGGCGACCTTTTAGCCGCTCTCTTTGATGAAAAACACTCCTTTAGTGTAAATTTATTAAAAGAGCAAGGGGTTGAAAAGCTAAATATTTTAGAAGCGATCTCGCACAATCCAGAACCTCCTAGTACCGTTAATAGAAAACCTAAACAGGACTCCTATTTAGGAAAATACACTATCAATCTTTTAGAAGAAGCTCGAAAAGGAAAGATCGATCCAGTAATCGGGCGAGAGAAAGAGATAGAGCGGGTGATGCAGATTTTATGTAGAAGGAAGAAAAACAACCCGCTTTTAGTAGGAGAGCCAGGAGTTGGTAAAACCGCTATAGCCGAAGGTTTGGCGCTAAAGATAAATGCAGGAGAGGTTCCAAAAATTTTAGCCGATGCAACCCTTTACTCTCTAGATATGGGAGCGTTGTTAGCGGGTACAAAATATCGGGGAGATTTTGAAAAACGGCTCAAGGGAGTGATGGAGGAGCTCAAAAATATCCCCAATGCTATTCTTTTTATCGATGAGATTCACACCATTGTAGGAGCGGGAGCAACACAAGGGGGAAGTATGGATGCTTCCAATATGTTAAAACCGGCTCTTGCAAGTGGAGCGATAAAATGTATTGGGGCTACAACTTATAGCGAATTTAGAAACTTTTTAGAAAAAGATCGCGCCCTTAGCCGCCGATTTGCAAAAGTGGATGTTAAAGAACCCGATCTTGAAACAACCTTTAAAATCTTAAAAGGGTTAAAAGATAAATATGAGAAACACCATAAAGTTAAATACAACCTTAGTGCATTAAGAAGTGCCGTAGAGCTTAGTGATAAGTATATCAACGATCGTCAACTTCCCGATAAAGCGATCGACTTAATCGATGAGGTTGGGGCTAGTTTTCATCTACTCAAGAAGAAGCGTTCAGTGGTTACGGTAAACGATATAGAGGATACCATTGCAAAAATGGTAGGTTTACCACCTCAACGGGTTACTAGTGATGATTTAGAGATTTTAGAAAATCTAGAAGCTAGACTTAAAGAGCGTGTTTTAGGTCAAGATGAGGCGGTAGATCATATAGCAATGGCGATTAAAAGGAGTAGAGCGGGGTTGAATCCTCCCAATAAGCCTATCGGTTCTTTCTTGTTTGTAGGACCTACAGGAGTTGGTAAAACTGAACTAGCAAAAGAGCTAGCTAGAGTTATGGGGGTTCATTTTGAGCGGTTCGATATGAGTGAATATATGGAAAAACACGCTGTAAGTAGACTTATTGGAGCACCTCCGGGATATGTGGGTTATGAAGAGGGAGGTTTGTTAACTGAAACTATTAGAAAACACCCCTACACAGTACTTTTACTAGATGAGATAGAGAAAGCTCATCCCGATTTGATCAATATCTTGCTTCAAGTTATGGATAACGCTACTTTAACCGATAATAACGGGAATGTAGCCGATTTTAAACATGTAATTTTGATTATGACTTCTAACGTGGGAGCAACTTCGGCTAATGTGATGGGATTTAAAAAAGAGGCTTCAAGTAAGTTTGATGAAGCTCTTAAGCAGTATTTTACCCCTGAGTTTAGAAATAGGTTAGATGCGATTATCCAGTTCAAACCTCTAACTTTAGAGATTGTAGAGGGAATTGTGGATAAGTTTATAGAAGAGCTTAATGCTCAACTAGATAACAAAGGTATTCTTCTTTTCTTAACCAAAGAAGCCAAAGAGTATCTAGCTAAAAAAGGATACAACGAAGAGCTTGGAGCTAGACCTCTAAGCAGAGTAATTAGTGAAGAGATAAAAACCCCTCTAACTAATGAAATTCTTTTTGGAAAGTTAAAACACGGCGGAAAAGTTGAAGTAGAAGTCAAAAACGGAAAATTGCATTTTAATATCAAATGACCTATCTTATCCCATATCTAAGTAAATACAGTTACAACTTCCCCGATCCCCGCTCCGCCTCGCCGGAGGGAATTGTTGCAGTGGGGGGAGATTTAAACCCAAATCGACTTTTAAACGCCTACAAACGGGGAATTTTTCCTTGGTATAGTGAAGGGGAGCCGATTTTATGGTGGTCTCCCGATCCTAGATTGATTTTGTATCCCCAAGATATTAAAATCTCTAGGAGTTTAAAAAAGAGTTTAAAAAAGTTTACGATCAAATTTGATAGTGACTTTGAAGGGGTTATTAGAAGCTGTAGAGATGTAAGAAGTAGGACCTGGATTTTACCCGAAGTTATCGAAGCGTTTTGTAAATTGCACGAATTGGGTTTTGCCCATTCCGTTGAAACCTATTACGAAGGTGAATTAGTGGGAGGATTATACGGAATTAGTATCGGAGGCGCATTTTTTGGTGAGAGTATGTTTAGTAAAAAAAGTGATGCTAGTAAAAGTGCATTGGTAGCACTTTGCAATTTCTGCTTAGAAAACAGTATCGATTTTATCGATTGTCAAATCCCTAGCGATCACTTAAAGCGGATGGGAGCGGTTGAGATTAGTCGAGAAAGATTTTTAATCAAACTTGAAGAGGCGATGAAAAAGGGCGGTGTAATAGGAAAATGGAGAAAGGATAAAGGATGAACTACTCGTTATGGTTAGATTTTATCGAAAGAGATTTTTTAAAAACGGAGTTTAAACAGCTTCTAGGTACAATAACTGGGGCTACTAGTAACCCTTCAATCTTTAAAGATGCGATCTTAAACTCCAACGCCTACAAAGAGCAACTTAGCCAGTTAAAAAACCTCTCTCCAAAAGAGAAATATGAGGCGTTGGCCGTTGAGGATATAAAAACGGCTGCAAAACTGCTACTTCCTTTGTTTGAAAAGGGGAAGTATGGGTTTGTAAGTATTGAGGTTGATCCTAGATTAAAAGATGATGTTGATGGTACTATCAACGAGGCAAAAAGGTTACTTTCAAAAATTGATCTTCCCAATGTGATGATAAAAATTCCTGTAACCCCTGCAGGATGTGAAGCAATCGAGGAATTAGTAGCTCAGGGAGTAAATGTAAATGCAACCCTAATTTTTTCTCCCCATCAAGCTAGTGAGTGTTTAGATGCGATGGAGAGAGGTTTTAAAAAAAATAAAAACTCCAACTGCGTTTTAAGCGTTTTTGTGAGTAGATTTGATAGAAAACTTGATCCTTATCTCAAAGCTCAAGGGTTACCTACTGGAAAAGTGGGAATTATGAACGCAGCTAAAATCTACAATATGGTAAGAAAAAGAGAGCTTCCAAATACCAAAACTCTATTTGCAAGTACCGGAGTTAAAGATGATAGTTATCCAAAACATTACTACATCTCAAATCTAGTAGCACAAGATGCGATCAATACAGCTCCTTTAGAAGCTATAAAATCTTTCTTACAAGAGGGCGATAATAGGGAAAAACTTCCCTACTCAAACGAGGAGATAGAGGAGTTCTTTAACCGCCTAAAAGCTCATAGGATAGATATGAAAAAAGTTTACTACGAGCTATTGGAAGAGGGGTTAAAGGCGTTTATCGAGGCGTTTGAGGAGATTTTAAAGGAGCTGGATGAGTCAATACACCTTTGACCCTACCAAATTCGATTTTAGGATGACTCGACTGGTAAATAGCTATTTACAAAAGATGGTCGAGTATGGAGGAAGTGACCTCCATTTAAAGGCTAAATCACCAATATATGCCCGAGTTGGAGGAGATATTATTCCAATCTCTAAAGAACCTATTTCTAAAGAGGATGCACTACTTTTTGCAAAAGAGTTTTTAAAGAGTAGATTTGAGGAGTTAGTTAAAAATAAAGATGTCGATCTAATCCACGTTTTGGATGAAAAACACCGTTTTAGGGTTAATATTTTTTTCCAAATAGATGGAGTTTCTGCAGTCTTTAGGGTTATCCCTACCGAGATAAAATCGTTAGATGAGTTGGGTTTACCCCCAAGTATAAAGAAGATTGCAACTTTTAAACGGGGTTTGGTATTGGTTACAGGTATTACCGGAAGTGGTAAATCTACCACAATGGCAGCGATAATTGATGAGATAAATAGAACTAGAGCGGAACATATCATCACAATAGAGGATCCGGTAGAGTTTGTACACCGTAATAAAAACTGTATTATTAACCAGCGAAGTTTAGGACAGGATGCAACAAGCTATTCTAGAGCTTTAAGAGCCGCCTTAAGGGAAGACCCAGATATTATCGTTGTTGGAGAGATGAGAGATTTAGAAACTATTGAGATGGCTCTCCACGCCGCCGAAACTGGACACTTGGTTCTTTCAACCCTCCATACTTTAGATGCAAAAGAGACTATCAACCGAATTATTTCCGTTTTTCCAGCAGAAGAGCAAAACAGAATTAGAGTAGTATTAGCCTCCGTTTTAGAAGGGATCGTTTCCCAACGACTGGTTAAACGAAAAGATAAAGGTCGTCACGCGGCAGTAGAAATTATGTTTATGACAGAGCGGCTAGCTTCGATGATAATTAATAAACAGGAAGCTTATATCGCTGAGGTGATTGAAGATGGAGGAATTTATGGAATGCAAACCTTTGACCAAGCCCTTTTAAAACTTTATGAAGAGGGGATCATCGATAAAGAGGAAGCTCTCAAAAATGCTACCTCAAAAGCAGACCTAGCCCTTAAAATTAAGAACTTTGAAGAAGAACACAATAGTAAGTTAGTAGGCGATCAGGATGATGGAGTTATTGAGCTAAAGATTTAAGAAGGTGTAAATTAAACTTTAGCTATAATTAGCCTCCATTTTAAAATAAAAGGATGGCGATGTTAGAAGGCATAGTTAGAGAGAGTACCGGCAAAAAAGCTACAAAAGCTTTACGACGGGATGGTTATCTAATTGCCAATATCTACGGAAAGAGGTTCCCCAATATCCACGCGGCGTTTAAAAAGGGAGAGTTTATTAGAACGGTTCGCCAGAAAGAGAAGCTAGCGTTTCCGGTTAAAGTTGGGGATAAAGAGTTAAATGTTGTAGTTCAAGAGTACCAAAAAGACCCAGTAACTTACGATCTTTTACATGTAGATTTAATGGTAGCTCAACCGGGTGTAGTAACTTACTATATGGTACCTATAAAGATAGTTGGAACTCCTATAGGTTTAAAAAATAAAGGGGTTTTGGTAACTTCTAAACGAAGAATCAAAGTTAAAGGTGCAATCGAAAATATCCCCGACAGTATTACGTTAGATGTTTCAAATTTAGATGTGGGAGATACAATTTTAATCAGAGATATAGAGCTACCTGAGGGTGTTGAGCATATGACTCCTGAACACGTGGCGGTAGTAGGTGTTGTTAAAGCAAAATAATGCACCTAATTGTAGGGCTTGGAAACTGGGGAGAAAAGTATAAAAGGAATCGACACAATATCGGTTTTATGGTGGTTGACGAGCTTATCAACCACCTCGCCCCAACCCCTATTTTTAAAAAAGAGTTCAAAGGGGAGCTTTACAAAAAAGGTAACCTTCTTCTTTTAAAACCTCACACTTTTATGAATCTTAGCGGAGAAAGTGTTTTAGCAGTAAAAAACTTCTTTAAAGTCGACCTAAACAATATTATCGTTATTCACGATGATTTAGACCTTCCACTAGGATCGCTGAGGTTTAAAAAAGGGGGGAGTAGCGGAGGACACAACGGGTTAAAATCGATCGATAGGTTAGTGGGAAAAGAGTATTTAAGAGTTAGATTTGGAATTTCTAGACCTTCAAAAAAAGAGGAAGTTGTTAGATATGTTTTAAGCGATTTTGATGAAGAGGAGTTTAAAAGGATAGCTCCTGTTATTAAAAAAGCTGCCGATGCAGCGTTAGAATTAACCCAAACAACTCTCCAAGAGGTACAGCAAAAATACACCTCTAAAAGAGTATAAAAATGGTTCAACGCTATCTACTAAAACTTTATATAAGACACTTCTTTTTAATCCTTTTTGCACTGGTTACCTTTTTTGTAGGGCTGGATTTTTTAACCTCTTTAAAAAAGCTTCCCAATGCGGCTAACTTACAGCTTCTTTACGCTTTTTATAAATCCCTGTATGGAATAGAAGTCCTAACTCCAATCTCTTTAGTATTTGCAGTAATAGCAACCGCTTTAAAAATTATTCGATCCAATGAGTTGGTAGCTCTTTACTCTTTAGGTTACAGTCACAAGTTTATGTTAAAACCGTTTATTTGGGGTTCATTGGGGATTACTTTGTTATATATTGGATTACACTTTACACCCTTTACCTACGCTGAAGATTATGCCAAAAGTATAAAACGGTATAACACCTTCTATCGCGCAACCAATGAACTATTTTTTAAATATCAAGATTCTTTTGTATTTTTTCGCAAACTTTACCCCATCCAAAAGATGGCAACAGATGTTTCTATCTATGAGATGAAAGAGAATAGGGTTAGCCTAAAAAGATTAATCACAGCCCCTAAAGCTATCTTTAAAGAAGATAGATGGCATCTTCAGGATGCAAAAATTATTATCAAAGAACCCGATAGGATAAAACTTTATTACGGAAATATCTCTACACTTATTGGATACAGACCCAAAATTTTAGATAGTGTGTATGAAGGAAAAACAAACATCTCTTTAATTGATGCTTTTTATGCTAAAGAGCTATTGGCAAAAGAGAAACTTGATACCACAAGATTACGAGCAATCATTCTTTATGAGCTGTTTTATCCATTTTTTGCTCCGCTGTTAATTATTATTATCTCCTACTTTGTTCCTGTTACTACAAGATTGGGTAATTTAAATCTTTTTACATTTGGGAGTATTCTATTTTCTTTAATCTTTTGGGGAATGTATTACTCTTTGATAAAACTTTCTTTTAACGGGGCTATTCCAGCATATTTGGCGGTGTTTGCACCTTTGATCGCATTAGCTATTGGAGCGTGGTATATCTATCAAAAGTACTATTAAAATGCCTTTATCAAATTTAAACCCTGAACAATACCAAGCCGCAACGACTACCCACCCCTACAACCTAATAATTGCGGGAGCGGGTACGGGAAAAACCTCAACTATAGTTGCCAGGATCGCTTACCTTTTACAGCAAGGGGTTGATCCTAAAAAGATTCTACTTTTAACCTTCACCAACAAAGCCGCCCAGGAGATGATAGGAAGGGTGGAGAAAAGATTTAGTTTAAAAGCAAAAGAGATAGAAGCAGGAACTTTTCACGCAATAAGCTATCGTTGGCTAAAAGAGAGCAATCCAAAATTGGTTTTAAAGCCTCCTAAAGACCTTTTACAACTTTTTGAAAGTGTTTATCAGGAGAGGAAGTTCTTAGGTTTTAATAACAAACCCTATGCTGCCTCTACTTTATTTGAACTCTATTCGTTGTATCAAAATAGTGAATTTAATCTCTCCTTTGGAGAATGGTTAGCTAAACGTTCTCCCGAACAAGAGGAGTTTAAAGAGATTATAGACGATATGATCCAAGAGTATGAAGAGATTAAGGAAGAGTATGGATTTTTAAGTTTTAACGATCTGTTATTAAAGGCCACTCAACTAAAAGATAAAAAAGAGTTTGTTGAGGTCTTGGTAGATGAGTATCAAGATACTAACAATCTTCAGGCAAAGTTTTTAGAAAGTTTAAAATTTAACTCCCTTTTTTGCGTAGGAGATTACGATCAAAGTATTTACGCTTTTAATGGAGCAAATATTGAAATCATTGCAAATTTTAAATACACCTATCCCAACGCTAAAATATTTAACCTCTCCAAAAACTACCGTTCAACTTCCTACATCCTCTCCTTAGCCAATAAAGTTATCTCCAATAATAAACGGCTTTATCCTAAAAAACTGGAGGTGATGAGAAAAGAGAAACCGATTCCTCCTAAACTTTTAGTTTTTGATACCCTTTCTACCCAGTATGAAGAGATAGCTAAGCTAATAAAATCCTCCCCCACACCCAAATCCCAAATAGCTATCCTTTTTAGAAATAACTCCAGTGCAGAGGGAATTGAGGTAGCCTTAAAAAAACAAGGAATTAGTTGTAAACGCAGAGGGGGAAATAGTTTCTTTACACTTAGAGAGGTGAAAGCGGTTTTTGATCTTGTTTCTATTTTACTACATCCTCAAGATGTGATCTCTTTTCTTAATATTTTAGAGTATGCGCAGGGAATAGGAAAAAATAGGGCTAAAGAGATTTTTGACGGATTAATTACTTGTGGAGAGGGGGATTTAAAAAAAGGGCTTATAGACCCTTTGCCTTTGGAAAATCCTTTCAAAAAGAAGGCTAGAAATCCACAGTTAGCACTTTTTGATGATCTAGTCCAACTAAAAAGTAAAAAAGCTATAAATCCCGTTCTTCTCCATCCTCACCTAACTCCGGAGGGAGAGATATTTATTCTGGAATTGAGAAGGTTATTTTTAGAAGTAAGTTCTATTTCTAACCCTCAAAAATTTTTAAAATTTCTGTTTGATTCTAAAATCATCGAAACGATCTCAATAAAACTCGCCAAACAACGGGCTAGACTTAAAGATGGGCTTATCGATTCTATTAAGTTTCAACAGAATTTAGGAAAGATTGAAGGTCGATTTAGACTGCTTTTAAACTTAACAAAAGATTATAAAGACATTCACCGCTTCTATAACGCAATAGTACTAGGAAGTAGTGAAATTTCACAAGGAGAAGGGGTAGAGCTTTTGACCGTTCACGCTAGTAAAGGACTAGAATTTGAGGAGGTGTATGTTATAGATTTAATGGAAGAAAGATTCCCCAACCTTAAACTAGCTTCTAGAGATGGTTCTCTTGAGGAAGAGAGACGTCTATTTTATGTAGCAGTAACTAGAGCTAAGAAGATTCTTTATCTTTCCTATGCAAAAAGAGATGTAGCTAAAAAGAAAACCTTTACTCCAAGTAGATTTTTGAAAGAGGCGGGGTTTAAAGTTGGTTGATTAGCTAAATAGGGATTTCCTTAAAATGTGATATAATAAATCTAAAGGAGCCTAATGAAAAAAGCGGTTTTACTTCTTTTGAGTTCACTAGTTGCGTTTGCTTACCAAAATGTAGACGCTAAAACGTTTGCCA
>JAADFB010000022.1 GCA_013153095.1 Campylobacterota bacterium
CGGATCGATTAGGAGATGCGTATTTAGGGGATTTGGAAAATGGACTCTTTTTTAGTGGAGCAAACGGGTATAAGCTTAACGAGATAATTAGCGTAAAAGAGTTAATGAAAAAACTGGTCGAGGGAGAGTAAACCATTCGATCGATCATCTTTTCTATTTTGCTTCTCCTCTCCCTATTTGGTGAGGATAGGTTAGCTAAAGCGCAATCTTATTGCACAAAAAAAGAGAGCTTGGTTAAAGGGTATAACGAATTAAGAAAAATTTATATTAAAAGCAAAGATATAAAAACTAAAAAAGAAGCTTTAAAAAAACTTATAGAATGTTCTAAAAAATTAGGAAGAGATTATAAGCGTTATCAACACGAACTCTATACCCTTTTAAATCGGAAAAAAGGCTCTCGTTTATCCCTAGTTAATAACAAACTTCAAAAGGTGATTTTACGGAAAGGGTATATAGAATTCCTCTTTGATTACCCTCTAAAAGAGGAGGATATTGAATATAAAACCATTTTAGACCATAAACGCAACAACTACCGTTACATCTTTGATATTTTGGCTAGATTTACAAAAAAACCTGAAATCTATCATCTGCGTTCCATCCGGTTAATGAAGATAGCGCAGTTTGATAAGAAACATATGAGGATCGTGTTACAAAATAACAAACCGATTACTCCTACCTACAAAATCGTAGGCTCTAAACTCTTAATCTATCTTACCAAACCTTCACCTCCTATAAAAAAACTTTCCACAAAAACTAAACCTACAAAAAAAGAAGTTACCAAAAAAGTCGCAGCTTCTACCGCCGTTGCCGCTACAGCCATTGCAAGTAATACTAAAGAATCTCCTAAAGTGGGAGGAAACCACAAAAAGATTATCGTCATCGATGCGGGACACGGAGGAAGAGATAGCGGGGCTATCGGTTATAAAAGAAAACGGGAAAAAAATATAGTTCTTCAGATCGCTAGAAAAGTGTATAAAAAACTCAAAGCGTTAGGATATAAAGTTTACCTAACTAGAAGCGGAGACTATTTTATCCCCTTAAAAAATCGAACCAAGTTAGCCAACAGAGTTAAGGCGAATCTCTTTATCTCTATTCACGCAAACGCCGCTCCTAGTAAAAGGCGCTATCTTTCAATGAAAGGGATTGAAACCTTTTTCCTCTCCCCTGCAACTAGTGAAAGAGCAAAAAGGATAGCGGCGATTGAAAACAGGGTAGAGATGAAAAATATGAGTTATTACACCCAAGATGTATTTTTAAACTTTATCAACCGAGAAAAAACTATTATGTCCAATAAATTGGCTATCGATATACAACGAAATATTCTTTATCAGCTTCGCAAAAAGTATAGAGGGGTTATAGATGGGGGAGTTAGACCGGGACCTTTTTGGGTGTTAGTGGGGGCGCAGATGCCAGCAATTTTGGTAGAGGTGGGATATATCACCAATCCTACAGAAGCGATGCGACTCTCCAACCCCTACTATCAAAATCTTTTAGCTGAAGGGATCGTAAGAGGAATTGAAAGTTACTTTCTAAATAATGAGAAATAGTTACTTTATGTTAAAATTTTTCTGTAATTTTCCGATAATTTTTTATTAAAAAAGTTTCAAAATTTGGCGGTTTTATGGTATAATTTTTTCTCCCCTCCCCCTATGTAACAGCGAGGCGTATCTCGCCTTGCTGGAAAGTTAGTCTAACCGTTTAATGTAAAAACAATTTTCTTTGCTGTATCATTATGCTCCAAAATTCTCTCAAAGGTTAAAAGATGAGAAAAGGAATCCATCCAGAGTATGTTGAGTGTTCAGTTACCTGCGCTTGCGGTAATCAGTTTGTAATTCTCTCTAACAAACCTCAGCTTAAAATCGACATCTGCAACAAGTGCCACCCCTTCTTTACGGGAAGTGAAAAGATTGTAGACACTGCAGGTAGGGTAGATAAGTTTAAGCGTAAATACAATCTTAAGTAGTGCTAACCCTTGTTCCTACCCCTATTGGAAATCTAGAGGATATAACTGTTAGAGCGTTAAATGCTCTAAAGAGCGCTTCTGTCATCCTGTGTGAAGATACTAGGGTGACGAAGCGACTCTTAAAACTATTAGACGAACGCTTCTTTTTAAATTTGACTTCTAAAAAACTGATCTCCTTTTATGAGCATAATCAAGATAAATTTTTAAAAAATGTAACCCCCTCTTTTTTTGATCAAGAAGTTGTTTACGTAAGCGATGCAGGAATGCCCGCTATCAGTGATCCGGGAGCTAAACTGATCCTTTATGCTCAAAAACATAACATCCCCTATACCGTACTTCCAGGAGCAAGCGCTTTTGTTACCGCCTATGCTGGAAGTGGTTTTTTGGAAAAGGAGTTCTGTTTTTTTGGTTTTTTACCCAAAAAAGGAGTAGCTAGGGAAAAAGCTGTTTTAGAAGTATTAGAAAATAGAAAAAATAGCATCCTATACGAAGCTCCACATCGACTTTTAGAGTTGATAGAATTTATCGCTAAGAACGATCCTAAAAGAGAGCTGTTTTTAGCCAAAGAGCTTACTAAAAGGTTTGAAAGGTTTTTCAAAGGAGAAGCAAAAGAGCTGTATGAAAAACTAAAAAATGAAGAGATTAAAGGGGAGTGGGTAGTAATAGTTAAGGGTAGTAATTTAAACAAAAAAGAGTTACTCTTAACTCAAGAGGAGATTTTAAATCTTTCTCTTCCAAAAAAGGAGAAAGCTAAGCTTTTATCGAAGTTGGGGGAGAGGAGTACCAAAGAGTGGTATAATTTTTTAAGCCAAGAGGATCAAAAAGGGTGAGTTAAAGAAAGTGGCAACCTCAAAACTAAAAAATAGATTAAGTAAAAAAAGGATAAAATCCCATTTATGATAATCTACGGCAAGCAGATATTTTTCTATGTCCTAAGACGGCATAGAAATATAGTTCGTAGAGTTTATCTAGCAAAAGAGGTTGGGAAGAGAGAGTTTTATGAGATAAAACGCTTGGGAGTGGAGATAATAAGAATCGATCCAAAGAAAGCTCAGGCGTTGGCTAGAGGGGGTAACCATCAAGGGTATCTGCTAGAAGTGGAAGAGTTTAAATTTAGCTCTCTTGAAGAGCTAAAAGGGGAGAGATTTTTAATTATTCTATATGGGGTAACCGATATTGGAAACATAGGTTCTATTGTTAGAACTGCATATGCACTTGGAGGAGATGGAATTATAATCTCGGGTTTAAAAAATTTGAAGATGGAAGGTGTAATTAGAAGAAGTAGCGGAGCGGCGTTAGACCTTCCAATAGCGTTAAAACCCAACCTTTACGAAGCTATTAAAGAGCTTCAAGATGTCAACTTTCAAATTTTTGCGGCGGATATGGACGGTGAGGATATTAGAAGAGTCAAAATCCCTTCAAAAAGGGTTCTTCTTTTAGGGAGTGAATCGGAAGGATTACCAAAAAAGGCTCTTGAGAGAGCTAACAAAAATGTAGCCATAAAGATGGCACGAGATTTTGATTCCCTCAACGTCGCATCTGCCGCGGCAATCTTTATCGATAGGATGAGAGATGAGTGATTTTGAAAAATTTAAACAGATGAACCCTGAAGAGATCTACAAAAAAACCTTTCTACTACCAAAGGTGATAAAAGCTTTAGCAGAAGAGGATTTTGATCAACTTGGAAATAGAACAAAAGCGTTAGGTTTTGTGAGTATTTTAGAAAGAGAGCTTCATTTAGACCTATCCGATCTAAGAGAAAAGATAGAACAACATTTTGCCAAAGATGGCGGAAAATATGATAGAGTTTTAGAACCTGGAAAAACTGTAAGTAAAGATAAAACCAAACTGTTACTTTTGCTTTTACTTTTAAGTTTACTTGGAGCGATTTTATATTACCTTTTTTACGGAGATGAAAACTTAGTTAAAAAGATGGAAGGCTATTTTGAATCCTCTAGCAGTAGCTCAATTCAAGCGCTCCTTTCTTCCTCCTCAAGCGAGAGTAGTCAAGTTACCCAACCTCCCCAAGAAGAACCTAAAGAAGTAGAAAAAGAAGAAACTTTAGAACTTACGGAAAAAACTACTACAGCAGCTATTCAGACAGCTTTCCAACAGCAAGATAGATTCCAAGAGCAAGAAAAACCTAAAGAGGAAGAGGTTTCTAGCATCCAAGAAAGTAGCAGTAGTAGTGCAGTTAGTATAGTAGCTGAGGTATCTAGCAGTAGTATTGAAGTTATAGAGGAAGAAACTTCTAGCAGTAGTGAAAAAGCGATCCCAACCTCTCTAGAAATTGTCCCTAAAGCTAAACTTTGGATAGGAGTTATCTATCTAGATAACCATTCTAAAAAAACCTATTTAACCTCTTCACCAGTTCAACTAGATACAACTAGAGATCAACTAATCTATACCGGTCACGGGAGATTTAAAATTGTAGCGGATGGAGAGGTTATAGAAGATTTAAACTCTCGAGGAAAACAGCGTTTTATCTATAAAGATGGACAGCTTGAAAAGATAGATCGCCAAACTTTTAGGTCATACAATAGGGGTAGAGATTGGTAAGAAAGATTTTCCCTTTTTTACTGGTTGGTGTCATTCAAGCTGAAACCCTAAAAGAGACAATAGTCGATCTTATCGGGCAAAAAAAGTTCGATAGGAATCGACTCATCCTAAACACTCTCTTCTCTAGAAGTGAAAAGTTTAGAAACAGCAGCATTTTAGAGATAGCTAGAGTATTAAAAAAATTGGGATTGATTGAGAGAAGATACCCTTATGCTGTAAAACAAAGGTTTAAGCTTGTCTCTTATGACGGCTCGCCCGCCGTTGTGGTAAAAAACGCTGTAGATGCGTTGTATAGGGCGTCAGTGTTTGATTATGCTATCGAAAAAATAACCAATGAGGGAGATAGTACAGCTGTTACTTTAGGTTTTAAGTCCGCAAAAGTGTTTGATTTAATTGAAGCGGGCAAAAATCTTGAAAAAAACGGGGTAAAAGTTTTAAAAATTGTAAGGGAAGATAAGGATTGGACTTTTTACGTAGAGGCTGAAAAAGCTATCCTGAACGCCCTAAATCCTCTTGGTCAAAGAAGAATAGATCGAATAAAACGCCCTTTATGGATAAGGGTGGATGGGACTCAAGAGATTTTATTAAGGTCCCACTCTAATAACCATTGGCATCCAAAAATATTTGTGTATAGTAGAAGTTTACGCCCTCTTAGAAAAATTGAACATCCTCAAGAGATGAAAAGCTTAAGATTAACCCTTTCGGATGAGGATTTTTATCTTAAAGTTTCCGATGCTTTTTTTATCGGAAATTTAAAAAACGGCTTGGATGTGATCGCTGAGGGCAAAGGATATTGATGTTTGAGGAGATAAGATTTAACAAAATAGAGCGCCTGCCAGAATACGTATTTGCACGAGTAAATGAGATAAAGATGGCGGCACGAAGAGCGGGAGAGGATATTATCGATTTTAGTATGGGAAATCCCGATGGTCCCGCTCCTAAACATATTATCGATAAACTTATAGAAGCGGCTCAAAAACCTAAAAATCACGGTTATAGCGCAAGTAAAGGGATCTATAAACTTCGATTGGCCATTTGTAACTGGTATGAGCGAAGATATGGAGTTGCACTTGATCCTGAAACAGAAGCGGTAGCAACTATGGGAAGTAAGGAGGGGTATGTCCATTTAGTCCAAGCTATTACCAATATTGGAGATGTCGCTATAGTTCCCGATCCCACCTATCCTATACACTCTTACGCTTTTATTTTAGCCGGTGGTAGTGTCCATAAGATGGAGCTAAAGTTTAACCAAGAGTACGAGGTGGATGAGGAGAGATTTTTTAAAGACCTCTATAAAGTTATGCACGAGGCGTTCCCTCGTCCAAAATATCTTGTGGTAAACTTTCCTCATAACCCCTCCACCGCTACCGTAACACCTGAGTTTTATAAAGAGTTGGTAAACATTGCCAAAAAGGAACGTTTTTATATTCTAAGTGATATAGCCTACGCAGATTTAACATTTGATGGGTATAAAACTCCTTCTATTTTGGAAGTGGAGGGGGCTAAAGATGTGGCGGTAGAAAGCTTTACCCTTTCAAAAAGTTACAATATGGCGGGTTGGCGAGTTGGTTTTGTAGTTGGGAATAAAAAGCTGGTGGGAGCGTTACAGAAGATAAAAAGTTGGATCGATTATGGGATGTTTACCCCTATTCAGGTAGCCGCCACAGTTGCATTAAATGGTCCTCAAGATTGTGTGGAAGAGATTAGAAAAAAGTATGAGAAACGGCGAGATGTGTTAATTGAGAGTTTCAAGCGGGCAGGTTGGGAGATAGAAAAACCTAAAGCTACGATGTTTGTATGGGCAAAAATTCCTCCAAAATTTCAGCAGATGGGAAGTTTAGAGTTTTCCAAAAAACTTTTAACCGATGCGAAAGTAGCTGTTAGTCCCGGTATCGGTTTTGGAGAGGGGGGAGAGGGATATGTTAGGATCGCACTAATAGAAAATGAGAAACGGATTAGGCAGGCAGCTAGAAACCTCAAGAAGTTCTTAAAGGACGAAAAGAATGGTTAGAGTTGGGATAGTAGGCGTAGGTACTGTTGGGGAAAGTGTGGTAAAAATTTTAAAAAAAAATAAAGATATTATCCAAGCCCGTGCAGGAAAAGAGATCGTAGTGGTTAAGGGTGCGGTTAGAGATTTGGAAAAAACGAGAGAAGTGGATATTCCTTTAACAACTGATCCTTTTGAGATTACACAAGACCCAAATATCGATATTGTTGTAGAGCTAATGGGAGGGGTTGAGTTAGCGTATAGGGTGGTAAAAAGTGCGTTAGAGAATAAAAAAGCGGTAGTAACGGCAAATAAAGCTCTTTTAGCTTACCATCGATATGAGCTTCAGCAATTAGCGCAAGATATTCCCTTTGAGTTTGAGGCTAGTGTGGCTGGAGGAATCCCTATAATCAAAGCTTTAAGAGAAGGGCTTAGCGCTAACCATATCCTTGCAATCAGAGGGATAATGAACGGTACTTGCAACTATATCCTAACCAAGATGGAAAGAGGGGAAGGGGATTTTAACACCATTTTAAAAGAGGCTCAAGAGTTAGGTTATGCAGAAGCCGATCCCGCCTTCGATATTGATGGGTATGATGCAGCTCATAAGTTGCTTATTTTAGCTTCTATTGCGTATGGGATCGATGCAAAACCGGAGGATATTTTAGTTGAAGGAATTAAAGGGATAGAGGCGTTAGATTTTGAGTTTGCAAAAGAGTTTGGATATAAGATTAAGCTTTTAAGTATCGCCAAAAAAAGAGAGGATGAAGTTGAACTTCGGGTGCATCCTACCTTAATTAGAGAAAAAGAGCTAATAGCCAAAATTGAAGGGGTGATGAACGGAATTAGTGTGATTGGGGATGTGGTTGGAGAGACGGTATATTATGGACCTGGAGCTGGAGGGGATGCTACCGCAAGTGCCGTTATCTCTAACATTATCGACATTGCCAGAGGTGGAAACTGCTCTCCGATGTTAGGATTTAAAAAACCTCTAGAAGCGGGAATGAAACTAAGCCAAGAGATTTTATCCAAATACTATCTTAGAATGGTGGTAGAGGATAAACCTGGTATCTTAGCTAAAATAGCTACCATTTTTGGAGAAAACAACATCTCCATCGAATCGATGCTTCAAAAAGCTGCTAAAGAAGAGAAATTAGCTTATCTACTTCTTTCAACCCATTGTTGCAAAGAGGAGGATATTCAAAAAGCCCTCTCCACCCTAAAATCTCAACAGTTTCTAAAACAAAACCCCTTTATGATAAGAATTGAAGAGTATGGCAACTATTGATACCGTTTGTACCTACTGCGGGGTGGGTTGCGAGATCACTGCAAATATTGAAAACGGTTTAATAACTAAAGTTTTTGCTAAAAAAGAGAGTGAAGTTAGTCAAGGAAAGTTATGTATCAAGGGAAGCTATGGATGGGAATATCTATTTCATCCTAACAGGCTTCAAAACGCTTTAGTTAAGAAAGAGTTTGTAAAAAAAAACAGCTCTTTGTTTGAAAATCTTAAAGAGTTTGATAAAGAACACTACTCCCTAAGCTATGAAAACGCCTATCGAGCAATAGCTTTAAAACTACAAGAGATTTTAAAAACCTCATCTCCCTCTTCAATAGCTTCCATTGGAGGAGCTAGAACCAGCTGTGAAAGTGCTTATATTTTTCAAAAATTTACCCGTGAAGTATTGGGAAGTCCAAATGTAGATAATTGTGCTAGAGTTTGCCATTCTCCTTCTTTAAAAGGAATGAGGGCTACTATTGGAGAGGGAGCAGCTACAAATCCCTTTAGTGATATTTCAAAGGCTCAAAACCTTTTAGTAATTGGCTCCGATATGCTCTCCGCCCATCCAATAGTTGGTAATAAGGTTTTAAAAGCTTTAAAAAAAGAGGTATCTTTACATACTATCGATGTAAGAGAGACTCAACTAAGCAGATACTCTTGTAACCATTTAACTATCCCTTTTGAAAGTAATCTTTTAATCCTCAATATGATGGCAAGAGTTATTTTAGAAAATGGATGGGAGAATAAAGAGTTTATTGCTAAAAGAACTCAAGGCTTTCAAGAGTTTAAAGAAAAAATTTTAAACGATCCACTAACTAAACCATCTCTTTTTAAAAAAATTACAGGATACGAAGAATTAGAAGAAAAAATAGAAAAAGTAGCCTACGCCCTCTCCCATAAAAAGAGTTTAATCTTATGGGGACTTGGAGTTACGGAACATTTGGATGGAAGCTATGCGGTGATGGCGCTTGTAAACTTAGCCCTTTTAACCGGAAATGTTGGAAAAAGGGGAGCGGGCTTGATACCTCT
This sequence comes from Campylobacterota bacterium, assembly GCA_013153095.1. Lineage (GTDB taxonomy): Bacteria > Campylobacterota > Campylobacteria > Campylobacterales > Nitratiruptoraceae > Nitratiruptor. The sequence continues at coordinate 8,821 of JAADFB010000022.1, forward strand.
TAGAGGACAAAACAATGTACAAGGGGCGTGTGATATGGGGATGCTCCCTTACTACTTACCCGATTATAAAACTCCTAAGACGCAAGGACTTATGACCCCAGATATAGTAGAAGCGATCTTAAACAACAAAGTGAAAGCTGTTTTAAATATGGGAGAAGATTTAGCCCATATCCACCCCAACCAAACAAAAATACACCAAGCTTTAAGAAAACTGGAGCTGCTGGTAGTAAATGAGATTTTTCCAAACGAAATAACAAAGTATGCCCATTTTATCTTAGGAGTAAAAAGCGGATATGAGAAAGAAGGAGTTTTTATTAACGCAGAACGCAGATTACACCTTTCACAACCTCTAATCAACTCCTCTTTACCGGATGATTGGGAGGTTTGGGTTGGGATTAGTAAATTTTTTAAAAACTCCCTTCATTTCTCCTCTTCCAAAGAGGTGTGGGAAGAGGTTAGAGAGGTCGCAAAAGAGCGGTTTGAAGGTGCAAGTTATGATAAGCTCAAAAAGAACCAACTAAGAGGTTTGCAGTGGCCAATAAAAGAGAAAGATACCCCTATCCTCCATCAAGTCCGCTTCAATACTCCTAACGGTTTAGGAAAATTTATCTATCACCCTTACCATTTAAGAGGGATGGTAAAAGAGCTTTTAGAGAAGCAAAAAAGAAAATTTTATCTAACTACTGGAAGAACTTTAGCACATTACAACAACTCCGCACAAACTCAACGGTGTAATAAGTTACAAAACCGCTATCAAGAGGATATTCTTTTAGTGAGTGAAGCGGATAGAGAATTTTTCAAAAAAGAAAAGGTTAAATTAAAAAGCAAGTATGGAGAAAGTGGATTTTTAAGAGTAAAATTTACTAACAGATTAAAACCAAAAACACTTTATACCACTTTCCACTTTGCTAAAAGTAAGGTCAATTTTCTTTTTGGAGATGAGAGTGATAATTTTGTTAAAACCGCTAAATTTAAAAGTGTAGAAGTTGAGATTATCCAATAGATTGGGAAAAGAGGGAGAAGATAAGGCGGTAGAGTTTTTAAAAGCGCAAGGATTAGAGATTTTAAAAAGAAATTTTAGAACCCCTTATGGAGAGATCGATATAATTGCCCAAGATGGAGAAAGATTACATTTTGTAGAGGTTAAAACCTCCCTTTTTAGCGATCCTTTAGAAAGGATCGACTCTACCAAAATGAGAAGAATATTAAAGAGTATCGATTTTTATCTTTATAATCACCCCTTTGAAGGAGAAATTTCTGTAGATGCAATAGTGGTTAAAAAAGGTGGTATTGAATGGATTAAAAATATTTCCTTGTATTAAGAAAAGTTGAGTATAATACGAAACCAAATTTCAGAGCAAGGAGAAATTTATGGGGAAATATGTAGAGCTTAACTCCTCAAACTTTGATGAGGTTATAAAAAATAATGAGGTAGTTATGGTAGATTTTTGGGCGCCTTGGTGTGGACCTTGTAGAATGATCACTCCTATTATCGATGAGTTAGCTCAAGAGTATGAAGGAAAAGCGGTTATTGCAAAAGTTAATACCGACGAGGAGCAAGATATAGCTATTCGATACGGAATTCGATCCATCCCTACAATCCTTTTCTTCAAAAATGGAGAGCTTGTAGATCAAATGATTGGTGCGGCTAGTAAAGAGGTGTTTAAACAAAAACTTGACGCTCTTCTTTGAGACTCTTCTGGAGGGGTTGCCCCTCTCTCTTAACCCTTTCTAAAGCCTCAATCCATTATTATTCTTCTATACTTTTTCACAAAGGATTCCTATGCTAGATTTAGCTATTATAGGTGGTGGTCCTGCTGGTCTTACTGCTGGGTTATACGCTACACGCGGGGGATTGGAAAATGTGGTTATGTTTGAGAAAGGGATGCCCGGAGGACAGATAACCCAATCTAGTGAAGTTGAAAACTACCCCGGAGTGTGTAAAGTGGTTACAGGAATGGAGTTGATGGAGTGTTGGCCTCAGCAAGCGATGCGGTTTGGTTTAAAGCATGAGATGGAAGAGGTAGAAAGAGTTAGTAGAGAGTGTGATGGAAGTTTTACTTTAAAGTTAGCCAATGGGGAGGGCGTAAAAGCTAAAGCGGTAATTGTGGCTACCGGAAGTACTCCAAAAAGAGCTGGATTTGAAGGGGAAGAGGAGTTTTTAGGACGAGGAGTTAGTACCTGTGCTACTTGTGATGGTTTTTTTTACAAAGATCAAGAGGTTGCAGTTTTAGGAGGAGGAGATACCGCACTAGAGGAGGCGTTATATCTAGCTAA
>JAADFB010000009.1 GCA_013153095.1 Campylobacterota bacterium
TTAGAGAGGGAGCTAAAAAAGCGATTTGTGTTTATAGGCGAGATGCTTCAAGTATGCCCGGAAGTAAAAAAGAGGTGGAAAACGCTAAAGAAGAAGGGGGAGAGTTTGTTTATAACGCCACCCCAAAAAGGATTTTGATCCATAATGGAGAGGTTAAGGGAGTTGAGTTTTTAAAAACGATTTCCACAGTAACAAAAGAGGGAAAGAAAAAGTTAGAGGTGATTAAAGATAGCGAGTTTGTAATTGAAGCTGATAAGGTCATTTTTGCTTTAGGGTTTGAAAACACTCCGTTAGAGTTTTTTAAAAAGTATGGAATAGAAACGGATGAATGGGGAGCTATTAAGGTAGACGAAAATTATGAAACCTCCCGCAAAGGTGTGTTTGCAGGTGGAGATTGTTATCGGGGAGCAGATCTAGTTGTAAGTGCGGCGTATGATGGAAGAGAAGCGGCAAAAGCGATTTTAAAAAGGTTACTAGGTTAGTGGAACGGTTCTTTTACGATCTAAGGGATGCGTTTAAACAAATTTATAGGAAGATCCATTTTGAGATGGGAGAGGAGCTTTACCGTTATTTGGGAGTGATTGGAGCTGGAGGGGATGAAACTAGTGGGATAGACCGTTTTGCAGAAGAGGTTTATATCCAAAAGTTAGCAAAATATGGAAAGATCATCTCTGAAGAGGCTGGAGAAATTGGAGAGGGAGAGTATACGATAATTTTAGACCCAATCGATGGAAGTAGTAACCTCCTCTCCTCCTTTCCCTATTACGGCTCTTCTATCGCCTTAAAAAAGGGAGAAAAAACCGTTTTTTCTGCAGTTGTCAATTTTGCTAACGGAGAGTTTTTTATAAAAAGTGACGCTTTTTACAAACGGGGATCGATCCACTCCTTCACCCTTCAAGAAGTTACCCCTAATCCTTACGCAAAGATAGGAATTTTTGAAAAAGCCTACGCAAACGCTAAAGTAGTGGAGAGATTGAAAGAGAAGAGGTTAAAGTTTAGAAGCCCTGGGGCGGTTGCCCTCTCTTTAGCGTACGCTAGGTATGTCAAATTTGTGCTTTTTGTGGGGGAAGCTAGAGTTTTTGATATTGAAGCTGGATTACACCAATGTCAAGGGTTACATATTTACCAAGACGAAAGGATAATCCTTGTTTGTAAGGAGCTAGATATTTTTAAGGAGATAAAAACTATCGTTTTAAAGGATTGAGTGTGGGAATTAGCGACCTGTTTAAAATTAGACGCTCTCAGCCAAGTGAATCCAAAAAGCCTAGCCACTGGATCAAATGTCCTAAATGTAACTCGTTGATGTATTACAAAGAGGTAAAAAACAGATTGAATGTGTGTCCCAAGTGTGGATACCATTTTAGGATCGGGGCGAAAGAGCGGATAGAAATTTTATGCGATGAGGGGAGTTTTAAAGAGTTTGATGCAGAATTGGAACCGGTTGATCCCTTAAAATTTGTGGATAAGAAAAGTTATAAAAAGCGGATTGAGGAGGGAAAAAAGAAAACGGGGCGTCCCAGTTCAGCCATTAGCGGGGAGTGTAAAATTCAAGGAATCCCTACCCAAATAGTTGTTTTCGATTTTGCTTTTATGGGAGGAAGTTTAGGTTCGGTGGAGGGAGAGAAGATAGTTAGAGCAGTAGATAGGGCGTTAAAAAAGAGAGAACCTTTAGTTATTGTAAGTGCAAGTGGAGGGGCAAGAATGCAAGAGAGCAGTTTTAGCTTGATGCAAATGAGTAAAACTTGCGCCGCCTTAGCCAAGCTTCACGAGGCAAAACTACCCTACATCTCCATCTTAACCGATCCTACAATGGGGGGAGTAAGCGCCTCTTTTGCAATGATTGGGGATGTGATTATTGCTGAGCCGGGAGCGTTGATAGGGTTTGCGGGTCAAAGAGTTATTAAGCAAACGATTGGAGCCGATTTACCGGAAGGGTTTCAACGAAGTGAATTTTTATTAGAACATGGTCTTATCGATATGATTGTGGATAGGTTGAAGATGAAAAAAACTGTAGGCGATCTGTTAAAGCTGTTAAAGAAGTAATAAGATGGGAATCTATGCATTGTGCGATATTGAGCTGTTAAAGCGGTTTGATCTTTCACTGGAAGAGTTTGTTAAAATTGCTAAACTTTTTAAAGCTTCCATTTTACAGTATAGAGATAAAAATGGGATATTGGAAGAGAAGTTAGAAAATATAAAAAAGTTACGCTACCTTTGGGATGAGGTGTTAATAGTTAATGATGAGCTTAGTTTAGCTAGGTTGTGTGATGGTCTTCATATCGGGCAGGAGGATTTGGAAGAGATAAAAACGGTTTTTGGAACAAAGGATAAAAAAGAAGCGTTAGTTGTAATTAAAAAAGTTGCCAACGCAAAGATTGTAGGGCTTTCTACCCATAGTTTAGAAGAGATTGAAGAAGCCAATAGGTTGGAGTTGGATTATATTGGACTAGGGGCTTATAGAAATAGTTCTACCAAAAAGGTTAACTATCTTTTAGGAGATGAGTTACCAAAACTAGCTTCTTTCTCCCTTCATAAAGTTGTAGCTATTGGAGGGGTTAGAGTTTTTGATAATATTCCAAATGTTTGGAAAAAGGCGATAGGGAGTGATCTGATTGTGAAGGCTTTAACATATGGTTAATATCTTTGTCTACTCTATCGAAAAAGGGGGAGATAGGTGTTATCAGCAGATATATCAAGAGCTGATAAAAAACTCCAAACAGTTTGCAAAGATAGAAGTAAAAAGCTTTTTTAACAAAAAACTCCATCTCTCCACTCCCCAAAAAGCTAAAGAGAGTTATACCCAACTCTTAACTCCCCATCTGTTAAAAGATGGTTTGAATGTGGCGTTAGATGTTAACGGGAAAGAGTTGGACTCTTTTAAGTTTGCTAAAATGTTAAAGGAAAATTCCAAGATCGCTTTTTTTATTGGAGGAGCGTTTGGTTTTGAGGAGAAATTTTTAAAAAGTTGCGATGTTAGGCTAAGTTTAAGTAAGCTCACTTTCAGCCACAAAGTTGCGAAAATAGTGTTATTGGAGCAGATTTTTAGAGGTTTCTCTATTATCCACAACCATCCATACCACAAATAGGAGATTTCTAATGCGTTTAAAACGGTACATCTTTTTTAGTTTACTGCTAATGATGATTATTGGAGGGATAGTTTACTCTCAAATAGATCGAAACTACACCTTTAATCTGGCTGGAATTCCCGTAACGCTTCCTGTCGCGGTATGGATAGTTATTCCGATGTTTTTGATGTTTTTAGCCTCCTTTTTCCATATGGCGTACTACTCGTTTATCAACTTTATGAAACTTAAGCGGTATAAAAAAGATTACTCCTTGTTAGTAGATTCTTTAGCTCACAGTTTAATGAGAGAACCCAAACAGCATCAATATAGAACTATTGAAGCACAAAACTTAGGAGAAGTTCCCGATCACTCCCACATCATTCCCCAAGATTTTAAAGTTTTAACTAAAGAGGAGAAGCTAAAAAAGGCGTTAGAGTATATCAAAGATATTCAAAACGGTATCTATGTGGAGATTGAAGAGTATAAACTCTCCCCAAAAAACCCACTGTTGGTTAAAAATATCAAAAACCGTCTTAAAGAGGAACCTACCTATAGCGGAGTGGTATTAAAAAATTGTAATGAATTCCCTTTAGACCTATGTGAAGAGGCGCTTTTAGCTTATATGAGCTTTAGTGATATTTCCAAGATTAAAGATTACGCAAATGTGTTTACTTTTAAAAGCCTCTTAAACCTAATTGAGATAGCAGAAAAAAAAGAGATGGAACTGCACTATCCAGATATACTTTACATCCTTCAAGAATCGGGAATGAAGATCGACGAAAAAGGATATATTCAGTTAGCAATGAAGGTTAAAACAGTCCTTCCTCCAGATGACAGGTTAAAGTTGTTTGGAATATTAAAAGATAAGGATGAAAAGAGTGAGGGGGGATATGTGTATACTTTGCTAGATTTAGAGATGATCGATAAAGCTAAAGAGTTTTTAGAAACCACTGGGGAAAATGAGTTATTAGAATTTAAAGCCTATCTAGACCTTAAAGCGTGTAAAAAAGATTATCCGCTGGAGCTGTTTTTAAGATGAACTTCTCCCAACCGCTCTACTTTCTAGCTCCCTTAGCGGGATACACCGATTTGCCGTTTAGGAGTGTGGTTAAAAAGTTTGGAGCGGATGTAACTGTAAGTGAGATGATTAGCTCTAACGCCCTAATTTATGAAAGCCCCAAAACTTTAAAGATGTTACAAAAATCTCCCCTCGAAGAACCTTACTTTATTCAGATCGCAGGAAGTGATTGTGAGGTTGTAAAAAAGGCTGTTTTAAAGATTAACTCTCTTGAAGGGATAAAAGGGATCGATTTAAACGCCGGATGTCCTGTCCCTAAAGTTGTAAAACAGGGAGCTGGAAGTGCACTTTTAAAAGATTTGGATCGCTTAGCTAAGATTGTAGAGACGATAAAAAAAACTTCCAATAAACTCTATACTAGCGTAAAAATCAGGCTTGGATTCGAAAAAAATGAGGTTAAAAAAATTGTGAAGGTTATTGAGGAAGCGGGAGCCGATTTTATCACCATTCACGGTAGAACTAGAAGCGGGGGTTTTAAATCAAAAGTGGATTATGAAGCGATCAAAGAGGCTAAAGAGAGTGTAAAAATTCCTGTAATTGCCAATGGAGATATAGACAGCTTTCAAAAAGCCCAAAAAGTGTTAGAGTTTACCAAAACTCAAGGGGTAATGATAGGGAGAGGTGCGATAGGAAAACCGTGGATTTTCTATCAACTCAAACATAATCAAGAATCGATCTCACAAGAGCTGAAAGCTAAGGTAATTTTAGAACATTTTTATCAGATGATCCACTTTTATGGAGATTATGGAGCAGTACTTTTTAGAAAACATCTTCACACCTACTCTAAAGGTTATCCTAACGCTAGCGAGTTTAGAACTCAAATTAATACTTTAACTTCTCCAAGTAGGATGGAGGAGCTTATAAAACAGTTTTTTAAATCTTAAAAAGGGAGAGGTATGAGATTTATTTCTATCATTATGGGAAGTAAAAGCGATTATGAGGTGATGCAAGAGTGTGCTAAGGTGTTGGATAAGTTTGGGGTGCAGTATGAGTTGATCATTTCTAGCGCCCATCGAAGTCCTCATCGAACAAAAAACTATGTAACTCAAGCGGAGAAAAAAGGCGCAAAAGTGTTTATCTGCGCGGCGGGTATGGCAGCTCATCTAGCAGGTGTGGTAGCTAGTTTAACGATTAAGCCGGTTATTGGAGTTCCGATGAAAGGTGGTTTTATGGATGGGATGGATGCCCTTCTTTCTACTGTTCAAATGCCCGCAGGAATGCCGGTAGCTACCGTAGCGGTTGGAAAAGCTGGAGCGGTAAACGCCGCTTACTTAGCGATGCAAATATTAGCTATAGAGGATGAAGAGCTAGCTGCAAAACTGCAAGAGGATCGAATCGCAAAAGCTAAAAAAGTGGAAGCGGATTCTAGTGAAGTGGAAGTGTTGATCGATGCTACTCAAGTCTGATTGTTTTGTGTGTCTTTATACTCAAAGCCTACGAGCTACAAAGGTACTAGGGTGTGAGGAAGAGTGTAAAAAGAAGGTGGTTAAAAAAACTGCGGCGTTACTTTCTAGCCTCAACGAAAAACAAACCCCTCCAGAGGCGGCATCTTTACTTTACCCTCTAATCTCAAATATTACCGGTGTACAAGACCTTTACGAAAAAGAGAAAGAGCGCTCCATAAAAAAAGCTCAAGAAGTGTTAAAAGTTGTAAAAGAGGAGCTGGAGGGAGCGCTAGATAAATTGGATTTAGCTATTAGACTCTCGGTAGCTGGAAATGTTATAGATTTTGCTACTGAGGTTACCTTTAGCCTTGAAGAGGAGGTTAAAAAAATTTTTAATGTGAAGTTTGCAATCGATCAAAAACCTCAACTGATCCAACAGTTAGCAAAAAGTGATGAGATAGTCGTACTAGGGGATAATGTCGGCGAACATCTATTTGATAAATTGATGATAGAAACCTTTAAAGAGCAGTTTCCCCATTTAAAAGTTTACTATTTTGTTAGAGGAAAACCGGTAATTAACGATGTCACTTTAAAAGAGGCTTTGGAAGCAAAGATGAATGAGGTGTGCGAGGTTGTAGATAGTGGAGTAGACACTCCCGGGTTTGTTTACTCTAGAGCTACTAAGTATGCCAAAGAGCTATTTGATAAGGCTCCGCTAATCATCTCCAAAGGGATGGGTAATTTTGAGTGTTTAGAAAGTAGAAAAGATGAGAGGATTTTTTATCTTTTTAAAGTAAAATGCTCTGTCGTTGCACAGCGAGTAGGTTTAGATGTTGGCTCTTTAATTTGTGGAAAAAATCTTTAAAAAGGAGGTAAAATGAGCGATAAAAAACCACAAAAGCGGGTAGTACTTTTTACTAGTCCTGGATGTGTTTGGTGTACAAGGGCTAAACAGTTCTTTAGAAAAAATGGGATTAGATTTAAAGAGATCGATATTAGCAAAGATCAAAAAGCAGCCCAAGATTGTACCCGTCACGGATGTAGAGGAGTCCCGGTAGTTTTAGTGGGGAATAGATGGATTTGTGGGTTTGACCAAGCCAAAATAGAAAAAGAGCTAGGTTTAAAATGATAACTTTTAGTGAACTCCTTTTGCGATTACAAGATTTTTGGGCTAAAGAGGGGTGTACTATCTTACAACCTTACGACATCCCTAGCGGGGCAGGGACTTTTCATCCTGCCACCTTTTTACGCTCGTTAGACTCTAAGCCGTGGGCTACCGCATATGTTGCTCCTAGTAGACGCCCTACCGATGGAAGATATGGAGAAAACCCCAACCGGTTAGGAGCTTACTATCAGTTTCAAGTGTTAATTAAACCCTCTCCTAAAGATATTCAAGAGAAATATTTAAGAAGCTTAGAGGCATTGGGACTTGATTGGAGAAACCACGATATTAGATTTGTAGAAGACAATTGGGAGAGTCCAACTTTAGGAGCGTGGGGACTTGGTTGGGAGGTTTGGCTAGATGGGATGGAGATAACCCAATTTACCTACTTCCAGCAAGTGGGAGGATATGAGTGTGACCCGGTGGCGGTAGAGATAACTTACGGAACTGAGCGGTTAGCTATCTACTTGCAAGGGGTTGATAGTGTTTTTGATATTAAATGGAGCGATAAGGTAACCTATAAAGATGTCCACAAAAGAGGGGAGTTTGAATTTAGTAAATACAACTTTGAGATCGCAGATACTAAAATGCTCTTTAGATGGTTTGAGGATGCAAGCAGAGAGTGTAAACGGTGTTTGGAAGAGAATTTACCTTTAGTAGCTTACGATTACTGCTTAGTTGCTAGTCACATTTTTAATACCTTAGATGCCAGAAAAGCTATAAGTGTTGCCCAGCGTCAAAACTATATCCTAAAAGTTAGAGAGTTAGCTAAAGGGTGTGCTACCAAGTATAAACAGGAGTTAGAGAGTGAAACTTAGGGAGGTGTATGAGATTTTAGATCAAATTAGCCCCTTTGAGTTACAAGAAGAGTGGGATAACAGCGGGTTACAAGTTGGAAGTTTTAACGATGAGATAAAAGCTATTTACCTCTCTTTAGATATTTCAACTGAATTGATAAACTCCATTCCTTCAAACTCTCTTCTTATCACCCACCATCCTTTAATTTTTAAAAAGCTTTCCAATTTAAACTACTCCTCCTATCCTAGTAACCTAATAAAAAAGATGGTACAAAAAGAGGTCTCTTTAATCTCTATGCATACCAATTTTGACAAAACTCACCTAAATTCTTATGTGGCAAGAGAAGTTTTAGGAGTTGAAGCTAAATGTGAAGGGTTTGTCTGTTTATTTGAAAAAAAGGGCAGTTTTGAAGAGATAGCAAACTGGGTAAAAGAAAGGTTTGAGTTAGAGGTTGTAATAGGAGTAAAAGCAAAAGATTCTATCTCTACGATAGCTTTAACTACGGGGAGTGGAGGAGATTTAATCGGTAGTTTTAAAGCAGACCTTTTTTTAACTGGAGATATAAAATATCACACCGCTATAAAAGCTTTAGAAGAGGGGTTAAATTTGATAGATATTGGCCATTTTGAGAGCGAAAAGTTCTTTCCAAACGCCCTTTTAGAGCAATTGCAAAAACACCAGATAGAGGCTATAATTGCAAAAACAAAAAGCCCGTTAAAGGTATTTAAATGAGACAACATATCACTCAACTGGTAGAGCTTGCTAAGTTGGATAAGATTATTGATGATTTTGCCCCTAAAATTGCTCAGATAAAAGGAAGATTAGAACAAGTTCTTGCCCAAAAGGAAGCTTTAAAAAAAGAGATAGAAAAGATTGAGGATGAGATACAAGAGTGTGAATTAAAAAAAAGAAAAAATGAAACCCATCTTCAAGAATTAGCCCAAAAACTAGAAGAGATCAACAAAAAAAGCACACAGGTTAAAACTGAAAAAGAGTTAAAAGCCCTTCAACTTGAAGAGGATTTAGCTAAAGAGCAGATCAACTTTGCCAATGATGAGATCGCAAGACTAGAAAAGATTTGCGAAAGAAAAGAGCAAGAGAAAGAGGAACTAAAAGAGAGACTCCAGGAGCTTGAGCAAAGAGTGGAAGAGGTTAAAAATGAGGTTGAGGAGGAGTTAAGAGAAATTGAAAACGAGCGAGAAAAGGTGTTTAAGAAAAAGAGTGAACTGATTTCAAAAATTCCTCAACAGATTCTAATTTTTTATGAAAAAATTCGCCGTTGGGCTGGAAATAGTGCAGTAGTTCCTGTGAAAAAGCAAGCGTGTATGGGGTGTTTTATGAAAATTAACGATAAAACTTATACCAGCGTGATTAAAGGGGAGGAGATAACCACTTGTCCACATTGTGGAAGAATCTTATATTTAGAGAGTGAAGAGTAAATTGTTTACTTTTTTTTATACCCTTGTAACTACAATCGCTTGGTTTTTTGCTCTCCCTTTTATCTTGCTTTTAAGTGTAATAAAGAAACGCCACTCCCTTCTAGCTAGATTTCTTCTTTTTAAAAATCCACCTTTTAAAGAATCTTTGATCCATTTTCACGCTTGCAGTTTAGGAGAAACTAGGGCGTTAGCTCCACTGGTAAAAGAGTTTCCTAAAGTCAACATCTCTACTATCACTCCAACCGGCTACACTATGGCAAAAAGCTTTAAAAATGCTACTGTAAGATATTTGCCGTTTGAGCCGTTGTTGTGGTATTGGTTAACCCCTCAAAAAGCTTTAGTTGTTGTAGAAGCAGAACTTTGGTATCTTCTTTTTTATCTAAGTAAAAAAAGGGGTGCTAAAACCTACCTCATCAACGCTAGAATTAGTGAAAAAAGTTTCCCAAGATATAAAAAGTTTCGCTGGCTTTATAAGAAAGTGTTTGAGAATATTGATAAAATCTTTGCCCAAAGTCCTAAGGATAAAGAATACTTAGAAGCTTTAGGGGCAAAAAATGTAGAGATTATTGGAAATATAAAACTTTTAAATAAACCTACAGTGACTAAAACCTATCCTAAACCTAGAAAGATAATTCTAGCCGCAAGTACCCACGAGCCAGAAGAGGAGTTAATAGCAACCGCTTGGCTAGATACCCAAAAAGGTAAATCCACCTTAGTAATAGCTCCTAGACATCCAGAGAGGTTTGAGGAGGTGGATGAGCTTTTAAAAGAGATAGCTCAACGAGAAGGGCTTACCTACTCTAAACTTTCTCAAGATTCTTCTTTTGAAAGCGATTTAGTGTTAGTGGATCAGTTAGGGGAGTTAAACAATATCTACGCTATTAGCGATCTAGCTATCTTGGGAGGAAGTTTTACCCCAAATGTAGGAGGACATAACCCCTTAGAGCCGGCGTTTTTCAATGTCCCTATAGTTAGTGGCCCCCATTACTTTAACCAAGTACCCAGTTATTCCGCAGTGGAAGGGATAGAAATTATCCTACCTCAAGAATTAACCCAGTTACTAGAGCGAGAAAGTTTTAAAAAAAGCAAAATTATCTCTCAAGCTAGCTTAGAGCCTGTCTTGGAGGAGCTAAAAAGTGTGGTTTGAGATAAAAGGGGATGAGGTTTTTTTATCCTTAAAGGTTCAACCCAACGCTTCCAAAAATAGGATACTTGGAGAGTTTAATGGGATGTTAAAAGTGGCTATAAAAGCTCCACCAGTTGAAGGCAGTGCAAATAAGGAGTTAAAAAAATTTTTTGCCAAAGAGTTCTCTCTTCCAAAAGGGGATATTGAAATTGTTAAAGGGGAAACCTCCAAGCAAAAGCTTTTAAAACTCCCTTTAACCCCAAAACTTCAAACTTTCCTAAAGGGTTTTGATGAAAAAGGATAAAGCCTACAAAGTTTTAGCCCAACAGCTCAATATCTCCAATAAAAAAGCTAAAGAGTTGATCGATAGGGGAGTGGTTTATGCAAAAGGGAAAAAGTTAACTATCGCTAGAGGGGAGATAGATGTTAACACCAAGTTCAAAGTAAAGGAGATTCCTAAACCTACCATCTTATTAGAAGATAATAACCTTCTAGCTTTAAACAAACCTCCCCATATCGCTAGCGAAGAGTTGGCTACAAAATATCCTCTCCTTCACCGCTTGGATAAGGAAACTAGCGGGGTGTTGCTTTTAAGCAAAGATGAGGAGTTTAGAAAAAAAGCGATAGAGGAGTTTAGAAAGCAAAACGTTTATAAAGAGTATGTGGCGTGGGTTGAGGGGATTTTGGCTCAACCTTTAGAGATAGATTACCCAATTCTTACCACTAGAAAGGGAAACAGAGTTAAAAGCTCCCTTTCAAAATCGAAAGGGAAACCCGCTTACACCTATGTGGAACCGCTAGAGATCCACGGGAAAAAAACAAAGGTAAAGATTGTTATAAAAACCGGTCGCACCCACCAAATTAGAGTCCATCTAGCCCGCTGGGGATACCCGATTTTAGGGGATACGCTTTATGGAGGAAAGGAGTGGGAGCGGTTGATGCTTCACGCTAAAAGGATAAAACTTCTTAATTACGATATAATCGCTCCTGAAGATGAGAGTTTTAACATCTTGTAAGTTTTTGTTAACAACTATTTTA
>JAADFB010000059.1 GCA_013153095.1 Campylobacterota bacterium
TATTTAACCAAGAGTGGATAACTCCATCACCCGGTTTTAAGCTAACCCCACCTCTACTAGTGATAAACTCTGGTAAAGTGTGTTGAAGTTCGATATCGGCTGGTTTTGGATAAGCTGCGGTGTGGCAAAAGCTTTGAAGTACAAAATCAGCCCCAAAACTTAAAGCTGCTAACTCTTTTATCTCATCTCTAGTCATCGCTCCGGTTGTATCTTGGCTTCCAACTGTTAAAGTTTCAGGCTCAACATACATTCCCGGGCGAACCCCTTCCATTCCGCACGCTTTTCCTACCATCTTTTGAGCTAGAGTATATCCAACTCCCTCTTTTCCTTTAGGCTGTTCAGGTCGTCTAAAGAAGTTCTCTTCAGGTAAGCCTAACGCCGCTCTAGCTTTTCTAGTTAATCCTCTTCCAATTATTAAAGGAATTCTCCCACCCGCTCTATACTCATCGGGAAGGGTGTTAGGTTTTAGTTTAAATTCACTTACAACTTTCCCATTTTTTAAGATTTTTCCTTCATAAGGCCTAATCTCTATCTCGTCGCCAGTTTCAAGTTTATCTACCGGGGCTTCTATTGGTAAAGCTCCAGAGTCTTCAGCGGTATTGAAAAAAATAGGTGCGATGATTCCCCCGATAATAATCCCGCCGGTTCGCTTATTTGGAACGTGTGGAATATCTTCCCCTATCCACCATTGCAAGGAGTTGATACCCGATTTTCTACTTGAACCTGTACCTACCACATCTCCTACAAACGCTACCGGTAGTCCTCTTTCTTTAAGCTTTTTAATCGTCTCTTGAGCATCGGGCATCTTAGCCTTTAGCATCGAAAGAGCGTGTAAAGGAATATCGCTTCTACTCCAAGCTTCGCTTGCAGGGCTTAAGTCGTCGGTATTGGTTTCACCGGGAACTTTAAACACCACCGCTTTAATCGATTCTGGAAGCTCAGGTCTGCTAAAAAACCACTCCGCATTAGCCCAAGATTCTAGAACCTCTTTGGCGTATTTGTTGGTTTTTGCTTTCTCTACCACATCGTTAAACGCATCGTACACTAAAAGCGTCTTCTTAAGTGCATCAGCAGCCGCTTGAGCAACCTCGGGGTCTTCGTGATCTAAAGCTTCTACCAGAGGTCCTACATTGTAACCCCCTAGCATAGTTCCCAAAATCTCTACCGCTCTTTTTGGACTAATAGCTGCACTTTTGGCTTTTCCTTGTACAATATCTCGTAAAAAAGCCGCTTTTACATACGCTGCATCATCAACTCCAGGCGGAACTCTATTTAGCAAGAGGTCCATCAAAAACTCTTCTTCTACGATTGGTACCTGTTTTAAAAGCTTTATAACCTCATTTACCTGCTGTGCAGTTAAAGGTTTAGGAGGGATTCCTAGTTTTTCTCGCTCTTTGGCCGCTTTTTTGTACTCTTCAATAAAACCCATCTCAAACTCCTTTTAAGTGAGATTAAAGTGTTGTCTAAAATTGTCTATCCGCTTTTGGAGTCGGCTCATAATATGTTCTAACCGCTTCATATATATCTCTTTTTCGTGTAAGAGTTTACTTTTTTGCTCCTCTAATTCCATCTCTTCATCTAAAAGTTTCATCTCTTTATTGGTTAGTTTTTCATATTTCTCTTTTAGCTCTTTTAACTGCTCCTCTCTTTGGTGAAGTTCTCTTAAAAGCATCGCTCTATCTCGCTCAAGCATCTCAATTTCTCGTTGAGTTTTAGCTTGAAGGGTTGCCTTTTGTACCCGTTTGAGTTTTCCTAGAATCTCGTGAATTCGATGCTCATTCTCTTTTATCTCTTTAGAGATTTTAATAATCTCTTCCTCAATAGCCGATAACTCCTGCTGTTTCTCTTTTAACTCCTCTTCAATAGATTGAAGTTGCGCTTTAGTTTTCTCTAAAAGTCTCTCAAAATGGAGAGCCTTCTCCTCCATCTTTTTTAAAAACTCTTCCATCCAATTCTCTCCTTACTTTCAGTTCTTATTGTCAAATAATAGCAAACATTTCTAATCTAGATGTTGAGGTCATTAAAGATAACTAATCTGTTGTAGATTTTTGTAACAAAAGATAGTAGTTAAAAAGGTTTTGCCCCGAAATTGTTATTTTTTACCATTCCCTCCGATAATGGCATTACTTTTTTTTATAAAATTCGCATAAGGGAGAAGGATGAATAAAGTTTATACACCCCAAGAAAGGGAGCTTTTAGAGAGTGTGGAAGGTAAGGAGCTTTTAGGAGAGATTTTAAAAAGTAACTCTTATAAGTTGGCCATTGAGGATTTAGATTTTTTACGGCTGGATGAGACTAGAGGAATCAGGTTACAATTGGATTATTTAAAACCTGAGTTGATGATGAAAGAGTATGGAATTAAGCATACAATAGTAGTTTTTGGAAGCGCTAGAATAAAAGAGCCTAAAGTTGCACTTAAAGAGTTGGAGGAGATTGAGAAAGAGGTGGAAAAAAATCCCAATTCTAAAAAACTTTTAAGAAAGTTAAGAACTGCTGAGAAGATGGTAGAAAAGAGTATCTATTATGAAGAGGCTAGAAAATTTGCTCAAATTGTGGGGATGTCAGGAGAAGGGCCTCAAGATAACACTCTCATCATTATGACAGGAGGAGGTCCTGGAATTATGGAAGCGGCCAATCGGGGAGCGTATGAGGTTGGGGCTAAAAGTATTGGATTAAATATAAAACTCCCTCACGAACAGTTCCCAAATCCCTATATCACTCCTGAACTTTGTTTCCAGTTTCACTACTTTGCAATTAGAAAGCTCCATTTTCTTCGTAGGGCTGTGGCGCTAGTTATCTTTCCGGGAGGATATGGAACTTTAGATGAGCTTTTTGAAACTTTAACTTTAATTCAAACTCAAAAAAATGAACCTATCCCTTTGGTTTTGGTAGGTAAGGAGTATTGGAGTAAGCTTATAAATTTTAAAGTGTTGGTGGAAGAGGGGACGATCGATCCAGAGGATTTGCATATCTTTACCTTTAAAGAAAATGCACAAGAGGCGTGGGAGTATATTTTGGAGTGGTATGAAAGAAGGGGTAAAAAGTTGGTTTAAAGGGGTTGTATGAAAATTTTTCAAGCGTATGAGCTATTGGCTAAGTATGGGATAAAAACCCCAAAGTATAAAGTGTACGAGATCGATCAAGAATTCTATTTTGATTCCTTTCCAGCAATTTTAAGAATTGTAAGTGATAAAGTTAAAGATATAGAAGAGGTAGGAGGGATTAGGTACGGTATCCACTCCAACCAGGAGTTGCAACAAGCTAAATGGGAGATAATTAACAATCTTCAAAAAAATTCTATCTTTTTAGATATTAACGATCTTTTTTTGGTAGAAGAGGAGGTAAGGGGAACACCTTTTTATATTGGAGGGGTGTTTGATGAGGTGTTTAGAGAGGTGTTACTCTTTGGAAAAGGTGGGGAAACGGTTAGTATTGAAGAAGACCTTTGTTATATCGATACAAATGCTAAACGAAAAGAGATATTAAAAAGTTTTAAAACCACAAAAATCTCTAAAATCTTTCCCAACTTTAAAGGACGTCAATATAAGATCGAGTATGTGATAGAAGTTGTAGAGAAGTTTCAAAAACTTTTTACCCAAGAAGAGATCACATCTTTTGAGATCAATCCTTTAGTTTATACTCCAAACGGTTTTGTAGCGTTGGATGCCAAGATTAAAAAAGAAAAAAAACCAAAATATACCCCTCCCAGATCAAGCTCTATTTTTAGAGTAAAAAGTGTAGCGATAGTTGGCGAAGGAAAAGAGGAAGTTGCTAAAAATATCTCCAATGCAAAACTTTACACCTCCACCTCCCAACTTCCTCCAGTTGATCTAGCCATTCTTATAAACCCTAAGGAATTGGATATTTTAGCCCTATCACAGGCAAAAACGATCTTAATCCTCAACCCAGCTCCTTTTTTGAAATCCAAAATTAAAAAACTTCAACAAAGTTCTACCGTACTTTTTGAGGACGATCCTATCCTTTATTTCAACAGCTCTTTAAAACTTAATCTAACTCCCCACTCAATTTTAGAAGGGGAGATAGCGTTAATCTCTCAATCGGGTTCTTTACTTCAAGGACTAGTAGATAAGGCGCTGGCTTATAGTATAGGTTTTTCCCATCTTTTAGGAGAAGGGGGGAACTTTGAAGTTGCAGGGGTTTTAGAAGAGTTGGAGTTAGAAAAGAATTGTAAATTTATAAACCTTCATATCCACTCTTTAAGAGATGGAAAACGGTTTTTAGAAGCGATTAGAAAAAGTAGTAAACGAATCTCTCTTTATAAGACTACTAAAATGTGCTCCCTATTAGCTTTTTCAGCAGGTGCTATTATTAAAGAGGATCTGGATGAACTGATTTTTGCCCCTTACTATCAGGAAAAGAAGGTCATGGTAATAAGTAATAGTCAAGGCTTAGCAGATGTGTTTATAAAAATTATTGAAAACCATAACCGAAAACTTCACACTCCTAAAGAGTTTTCCAACCCTTTTGTAACTACTAATGTAAAAGAGCTAAAGGAGGTTTTAAAGATAGTAGAAAAGGAGGATATTTTAACCTTTTTAACCTTAGCCCCAACCTTTGAGGTAGAACTGGTAAGGGAGTTGGTTTTCTCTTACCCTACAGTTATTCCTGTGCTGTTTGCTCAAAACAGTTTTGAAGCTGTTTTTAAGGAGTTACAACAAGCTAAAAGACTCTATTTCAACGATTTAGAAAATGTGGCTAATATACTTTAAAGGAGTTAAAAATGAGATTTATAAAACCCTTTAGAGAGCTTTCTATGAAGGATGTGGCTGAGGTTGGGGGAAAAAGTGCAAGTTTAGGGGAGGTATACAACAATTTAACCTCGTTAGGAATAGAGGTTCCTAACGGATTTGCGGTTACTGCTAAAGCGTACAGCTACTTTTTAAAAGCTAACAACCTAGAAGAACGGTTAAAAAAACTTTTTGACTCTCTAGATCCAGAAAATATATCCTCTTTAAACCAAGCTAGTTTAAAAGCGCAAAAGCTGATTTTAGACGCAACAATACCTTCTCATTTAAAAGAGGAGATTTTAGCTGGATATAGTGAGTTAAAAAGGGAGTATGGAGATGAGGTTACTTTAGCAGTTAGGAGTAGTGCCACAGTTGAAGATTCACCTACCGCATCTTTCGCTGGGCAGAATGAAACTTACCTCAACATCAAAGGGGAAGAGAATCTTTTAAAAGCGTATAAAAAATGTATAGCTTCCAATTTTACCGCCAGAAGTATTAGTTATAAGTTTACCCATAATTTTGATCCTTTAAAGGTTGAATTGGCGGTGACTGTGATGAAGATGGTAAGGAGCGATTTAGGAAGTAGTGGGGTTATGTTTAGTATAGACCCAGAGAGCGGTTTTAAAGATGTGGTGTTTATAAATTCCGCTTGGGGAATTGGGGAGAATGTGGTTCAAGGAAATATCAATCCCGATAGTTTTTATGTCCACAAACCTACCTTTAAAGAGGGTTTTAAGGCGGTATTAAAGCGCAAACTCGGCGATAAAGCTAAGATGATGGTAATAGATGAGAAGGGAGAGATTAAAAACGTAAAAACCCCCATTGAAAAGCAAAAAAAGTTCTCTTTAAACGATCAAGATATTTTAACTCTAGCTAGATGGGCAATTTTAATTGAAAACCACTACTCTAAACCTATGGATATGGAGTGGGCAAAAGATGGAGAGGATGGAAAGCTGTATCTAGTCCAAGCTAGACCTGAGACGGTTCACTCTCAAGAGGTTGCTAATGAATTTGAGATTTATAAGCTCAAGGAAAAAGGAAGAGTTTTACTTCAAGGCAATGCTGTTGGTGAAAAGATTGGGGTGGGAAAAGTTAAAGTTATTAGCTCTTTAAACGAGGCTGATAAGTTCAAAAAGGGGGATGTATTAGTTGCCACTACTACCAGCCCCGATTGGGAACCTATTATGAAAAAAGCTAGTGCAATAGTTACCGAAACTGGGGGAAGGACTTGTCACGCGGCTATAGTAAGTAGGGAGTTGGGAAAGCCTGCAGTAGTTGGAGCAAAAGGGGCTACTAAGATTTTAAAAGAGAACCAAGAAGTTACTGTTAGTTGTGCAGAAGGCGAGATTGGAAAGGTGTATGAAGGAAGGGTAAAATTTGAAGTTGAAAAAGTTAATATCTCTCAACTTCCCCGTCCAAAAACTCAAATAATGATGAATTTAGGAAATCCTGAGTTGGCTTTCTCTTTAGCAAAACTTCCTGTAGATGGGATAGGCTTGGCTAGGATGGAGTTTATTATCAGCAACCATATCAAAGCCCACCCGATGGCGATTGAACACTTAGAGATGTTAAGCGATACAGAGAGGGCGTTAATTGAGGAGTTGAGTTTTCCTTTTAACGGCGATCCTAAAGAGTTTTTTATCAAAACTTTAAGTGAAGGGGTAGCAACTATCGCAAGTGCGGTCTATCCTAAAAAGTGTGTGGTTAGACTTAGCGATTTTAAATCCAATGAATACGCCAATTTGTTGGGTGGAAGATATTTTGAACCGTTGGAAGAGAATCCGATGTTAGGGTTTAGAGGGGCGTCTAGATACACCCATCCAAATTATGCTCAAGGGTTTAAACTAGAATGTGAGGCTATGAAGAGGGCTATTTTTGAGATGGGGTTTAAAAATATTGTCTTAATGATCCCTTTTTGTAGAAGGGTAGAAGAAGCTAGAAGGGTAAAAAAGGCTCTGGAGGAAAATGGATTAGGAGATGTTGAGGTTTATATGATGTGCGAAGTTCCTAACAATGTGATCTTAATAGATCGGTTCTTAGAGATTTTTGACGGAATAAGTATAGGAACTAACGATTTAACTCAGTTAACGTTAGGGGTAGATCGAGATAGTGAGATGGTAGCGTTTGATTATGATGAAAGGGATGAAGGGGTTAAAAAAATGGTGCAGTGGGCGGTTGAAGGAGCTAAAAGGGCTAAAAAATACTCTGGGCTTTGTGGTCAAGCACCTTCCGATTATGTGGAGTTTGCTAAATTTTTGGTTTCCATAGGGATAGACTCGATCAGTTTAAATCCCGATAGCGTGTTAAAAACGATAAAAGAGATCGCCTCTTTAGAGAAAGCCTAAAAGTGAGAGTTAGTAAAGAGGAGCGAAAAAGGCAGATTATGGAAAGCGCGTTAGTGCTTTTTAGTAAAGAAGGTTTTTTTGAGGTTACTATGGCCGATATTGCTAAAGAGTTGGGGATGAGTGTGGGGAACCTTTATAACTACTTTAGCTCTAAAGAAGCGTTAGCTAAGGAGTTAATCATCTACATCTCCAAAATTTTGGGTGAGGAGATCAGAAAGATCAACTTAAAAAAGATTTCTGTAAAAGAGAAGATAAAAGAGATCGTACAATTTTACTTTACTACCGCTAAACGGCGTCCAGAATTGATAGAGTATTTTTTAAGAGTCTATTTAGCCAATAGGGAGATTTTTAAAAACGGCTGTGAAGGGATGATTTGCGTAAGTCCATTTGTAACGGAGATTATGATCTTTTTTGAAGAAGGGGTGAGGAGTGGAGAGTTAAGAGATCAAGATTTTTTTAGTGCATTTGGGTTGTTTATGGGATATTTGGGGGGGATGGTATTTTTAATGGGGGAGAGGATGCTACCAAACGAGATCGATTACTACATTGAAGATATTAGCGAAAACATCTATCGGGCGTTAAAGGCGTGAGGTGGAGAAAATTTTACTATTATGTGATAACTTTAACTCTTTAACCCAGCGAGTTTATACCTTTTTAAAAGATTTAGGTTATGTGGTAAGCGTAGAGTTTGCAATTTCACCTAAAATTATGATAGAGGCGGTAGAACTTTTTAATCCAGATATAATCTTAGCTCCCTACCTTACGAAAAAAATTCCTAAAGAGATTTTTGATAACTATCCAACTTTTATTTTACATCCTGGACCTGTAGGAGATAGAGGTGCGTGGGCTTTAGATAATGCGCTCCTTTCTAATAAAAAAAAGTGGGGAGTTACGATTTTAGAAGCTAAAGAGGAGATGGATAGCGGTGATATTTGGAGTTTTAGGGAGTTTGAAGTACCTTTTAAAAGTAAAGGTTATATTTACCGCACTTTAGTTACCTCTTTAGGGATAGAGGCGATAGAGGAGTTGTTTTTAAAAAGAAAAAAAGGGATTTCTCCAACTCCTAACCCCCTCTTTCCACCTCATCCAAAAGTTACTCAAAAAGAGAGAAAGATAGATTGGGAAAAGGATACAACTTTAGACATTGTAAGAAAGATCAACGCCTCAGACAATTTTCCCGGAGTTAAAGATAACTTTTTAGGTGTTGATGTTTACCTTTTTGGAGCTGTCCCAGAGGAAGAGGAGGTTTTTAAAGGTAAGCCTAAAGAGATTTTGGCTAAAAGGGATGGGGCGATTTTGGTTAAAACTGTAGATGGGGCAGTTTGGATTCAACAGATGACTCAAATAGAAGAGGGAATTAGAAAGATAAAACTTCCCTCTACTTATGTGTTAAAAGAGAGGCTAAAAGGGGTAAAAGAAAAACGAATCCCCTTATATGTACCTCCCTATCTAAAAACGTTTAAAGAGATCACCTTTTATCAAAAGGAAAGGGTTGGATTTTTAGGTTTTGAGTTTTATAATGGTGCGATGAGTTCTAATCAGTGTGTCCGTTTAAAATATGCGTTTGAAGTTTTAAAAGAGCAAGTGGATGTTTTAGTTTTGATGGGTGGAGAGCAGTTTTTTAGCAACGGAATCCATCTATCTATTTTAGAAGATAGCAAAAAGCAAGGAGAAGATGGATGGAGCAATATTAACGCGATGAACAATTTGGTTAAATCGATCCTTTTTAGCCCCGAAGTAGTAACTATTACCGCCTTTAGAGGAAATGCTGGGGCTGGAGGGGTGTTTTTAGGACTAGCTAGCGATATTGTGTTTGCAAAAGAGGGAGTTGTTTTAAATCCTCATTATAAAACTTTAGGACTTTCTGGAAGCGAATATCATACCTATACCCTTCCTAAACGGGTAGGAGAAGAACAGGCTAAGAGACTGTTAGAAGAGGCTTTACCAATTAGCGCTAAAAAAGCTAAAGAGATAGGGATGGTGGATCATCTTTTTAAAAAGTTTGAAGAGGTGGAAAAATTTGCTTTAGAGTTGGCTAACAGTGAGAGGATGGAAGAGATTTTAGAAAAGAAAGAGGAGGAGCTGGATGAGGAATTTATCCAAAGCCTTCTAGAAAAAGAGCTAGAAAAGATGTACCCTCAATTTTGGGATTCTAATAGTGAATTTCATAAGCGCAGACGAGAGTTTGTTTATAAACTTTGTCCTATCCAAACCCCTCCTCGCTTAGCAATCCACAGAAAATTATCTACATACCGCTTCTTGACTTAAATCTTGACAAGAGTATAACTCTCCCTCTATCTCTATTCCCTCCTCTTTGAAGTTGATAATAACTTCACTTTTAGAGTTGGTTGCTTTTAAACTCCCACTATAGGGACATTTTTCATCTTTTCTAACTAAAATAGGTTCTAAGGTTTCTAAGTTAGCCCACTCTTGGGTACATTCAGTTTTAATCAATCCGTTAGTAACTATTTGTGTATAGTCGGAATAAAGAGTTAGATCCAAAACATACTCTTTTAGTTGGGTCAATGCGTTTGATTGATCGTAAATTTCTAGATAGGGGCTTGTTAAGTGATAGCTGTTTAAGCCAACTCTCAAGGTAGCCGTTGGGATTTTTATCGTTGCTGAAGAGGTAGTAATAGTAAAATCTTTATAAGTTATCACCTCCTCTATCTCTTGGGTTCCATCTAAAATTACATCCTCATTATAAATACAGGAGCGGTAAAGTATTATTGTTTTATCCTTATCAATTTTTACCTCCATATCCCCACCCTTTTTGCAATTAACTATTAAAGGAAGAGAGCGGGTAGTAGGGAGAGCTTTAATAATTAAACTTTTTCCTAACGCCTTTAGCATCGCTTTTGTTAAAGCAGGTTCATCCAAAGCTTTTTTAAGTTTAACCCCCTCTAAAGAGATTTCAAATCTCAACCCATACTTTTTAGGATCACCTAAAATTTTGTATTTAAACGTTCCATCCTCCTCTACCCCCTCCAGTTTAGCCATAAACTTCCCATCACTTGTTACAGCTAACCAATCAAACGCACCTTGCCCATACCTTACAAAAAGAACCGGTTTTCCTAAATCTTGTCCAATCTTTTCTTTAAGTTTTTCGATAACTTCCTCTCCATATCCAAACAGTACTAAAGCCAGAAGTAATACCACTTTTCTCATCTCACTTTTTCAAGGCTTTCGCCTTTACTTCCTCCTTTTCTTTTAATCTAGGATCGATGTACGCTTTGATTCTAACTTCGCTAAAGCTTCTATAAAGAACTTCAAAAATAAAAGTAGCTACCAATACGATCAGGGAAGATTTAAGGTTATCAGGTTGAGTAGAATAATTATAACCCACTAGGACAAATATGGAGATCACACATAACAAAAACGCTACCAACGAAATCCAACGGTTGGAATTGGTTTCTTTATAGAGTTTAAAATTTACCCAATTAACCCCTGCAAATATGATTAGAAATCCTAAGCTTCCAGCAATGGAGATATTTTGAATATTAAAAGTTGTCGCAAAGAGGATAGAAAGAACTGCTAAAATCAGTAATCCTTCATTCCCATTCTTCCACACCTTTTTAGTAAACTCTTTGGGTAGCCCTCCAGTTTTTGCGATCAGATAGCTAACTCTAGCTCCCCCATATAAGGTAGCATTTATAGCTGAAGAGGTTGAAAGAAGTGCCGCAATACCAATTAAGGTATATCCAAAATCTCCTAAAAACGGCTTAGCCGCAATTGCCAACGCAAAATCGCTATACTTTTGCACCTGCTCATAGGTTAGATTAGCCACTGCTACAACAGCTACTAATACATAGATAAACATCGTAGTTAAAACCGAAGCGTAGAAGGCTTTGGGTAGATTTTTTTGAGGATTTTCTATATCCCCTGCGGTGTTGGCTATTAGCTCAAATCCTTCATACGCTAAAAAGATAATAAGTCCTCCGGTTAAAATTTTTACCCAGCTTTCATAATGTTGAG
>JAADFB010000056.1 GCA_013153095.1 Campylobacterota bacterium
GGGAGGAGGATAACCCAAACGGAAGTTTAGACTCAATTGCTGGAATCTGTAACGAGGGTAAAAATGTGTTTGGCTTGATGCCCCATCCAGAACGAGCCTGTGAAAAGATTTTAGGTAGCGAGGATGGGATAAAAATGTTAAAAGGATTTTTTAGCTAAGTGAAAAGAGTAGTTTTTTTTCTTCTTGGATTAAGTAGTTTACTGTTCTCGGCTTCATTGGTTTCCTGGCAGGATGTGCCTAAGAAAATTTTTCTTAACCAAATTTTCCCGGTAACGATTAGAGTTTTAGCTACCGATCCTAACGCTCTTCCTATCTTTTCTTTTAAAAAAGGGGAAGGGGTGGAGTTGAGGTATGGGGGTGATCCAATCTCTAAAGATGATCTTTACTTTTACAAAACCTTCTATTTCAAAGCAACCTCTCTAAACGCATCTTTACCTCAAGTTACCGTGGAGATGGGAGGAGCTATCCTTCATCTTTCTCCTTACCATCTAAATGTTAAGGCTTTAAAGATTCCTACCGATTATTGTGGAGTCATTGGAAAAAGATTAACTATTTTAAAGCATCAGGAAGTCCAATATAACAAAAAATTAAACCTCATCATTCTTCAACTTAAATCACAACTAGCAAACTTAGAAGATTTTTCACTTCCCTATGCTCAAAAAGAGGAGTTGAAAGAGTTTAATGAAAGTTTTCCAATCGCTACAACTTTTTACTACGCCATTATCCCTTCCTCAATGGATAAGGTAAGATTTAGCTATTTTGATACCGACGCTAGAGAGTTTAAAAAGCTGTTTTTTGATGTAAAAGTTTTGGATGAAACTGTTTCTACCCAATCAGACATCAATCCAACCGAAGATAAACATAAGAATATAAAAATTGGACTCTCTTTAGTTTGGGGGTTGATAGCTCTCTTTTTTGCGTTTTGGAGAAACAGTATCTTTAGTGGAATCATTGGAGTTTTATTTCTTTCTTACGCTATCTATATCTCAATTCCTTTACAAAAAGTGTGCGTAAAAAAAGGGAGCAAAATCTATATTCTTCCAACTAGGAACAGTACCATTTTTAAAATAAATCCAGCCAAAGGGGAATATTTAAAACTTAATGAGGTTAATGGGTATGTAAAGATAAAACTTTCAAAACAGAAAGTGGGATGGGTAAAAGATGAAGATCTTTGCCAAAATTAGGGGAGCGTATGCCGTTGTAGTTATCTCTACGCTGGTAACTTTAAACATCTTTGCCTTTTTAATTTTTCCAAAAAAGTATTACAAAAAGATAAAACAACTTTTCACCCGAGCTATCCTAGCACTTTTAGGAATAAAGGTAGAGGTAGAAGGAAAATTTGATCCCCAGGCAAAAATGATAGTTATGAACCACTCAAGTTTTATCGATATTCCAGTAATTGAAGCGATCTATCCTAAAGACATCGTTTGGATCGCTAAAAAAGAGCTATTTGATACTCCCTTTTTTGGATTACTTTTAAAACTTCCTCAAAATATCCGATTGGATAGAGAAGACAAGCGCGCAATAGTCCACCTTCTTAAAGAAGCAAAAGAGAAAAGTAAAGATAAAGTGATAGCTATCTTTCCAGAAGGTACAAGGGCTAGAGGAGATAAACTACTTCCGTTTAAACCGGGAGCTAAAATTATTGCCAATAAGCTCAACCTAAAAGTTCAACCTATCGCTATTGTGTGTGCAAGAGAGAGGTTTGATAGTAAAAAGATGGAGTTAAATCCGGGAGTGATAAAAGTTGTAGCGATGGAAAGTTTCCCACCCAAAGGAGAGTGGTTACAGGAGTTAAGGGAAAAGATGGAACAACTTATCCAGCAGAAGAAAAAAGAGTTGTGTTTACAATCTTAAAATAGGAAAGTGCTAAAAAGGTGTATCTTCCAAGTTTAGCGATAAATACTAATATCAAAAATTTCTTAAAATCGTATCTAAACACTCCTGCAATAAAAGTTATAGGGTCTCCGATAACAGGCATCCAAGAAAGGAGTAAACTCCAACCTCCCCACTTTTTAAAAAGTTCTTGAGCTTTCCTTAACCATTTTAGTTCAACCCTTTTTGCGACATATTCCATACCCTTAAGTCCGATAAAATAGTTTACTACAGACCCTAAAGTATTTCCAATAGAAGCAAAAAGGGTTAGAAGATAAGGATCGCTTCCTTTGCTAAGGTAATAGAGGTAAACGGCCTCAGAGTAGATTGGCAGAAAGGTTGCGGCGAAAAAGCCGCTAAAGAAGACTATCCAGTAACTCATTTAAGATACTTAAAGTAGATTTTAACCGGTTTTAAAAGGTTAAAACCTAGTAGTAAAAAGGAGAGAAGAAAGAAGGAGGCGCTTAACTCAACTTTAAAAAAAAGAGAAAACAACGCTAGCAAATAGATAGCCAGTTGAAGATAAGCTAACCTCTCTTCAACCATCTCTTTCATTGTAGGAATGTCAAAAAAACCTTTACTACTGGTATGAAACCACGAAAGGAAAGGGATAATTTTATAGAGCATCCCAAAAATTATACTCATTGCAAACCCAAAAAGAAATATCACCACAACTTTTAACCAGTTTACGTCTAAAAGGAGAAAAATAGAACTTAAGATCAAAAAGGTAAGACCAAAATACCAAAATAGAATCGAAGGTTCCTTAATTTTTCGCTTTCTTTTAAGAAGTTGAAAAATAACTACTCCAGCATAAATAAGGAAAAAAATAGGATAAAGTTTGATGGGAAAGAAAAAAGAGAGGAGTAAACTAACAAAAACTCCTATAACCAAAAAATACTGATAACTCTTTTTAATTTCAAAAGTTACATAAAACATAGGAATAACTTGAAAACTTACTCCCATAATAAGCAACCCTACCCATCCCCACAACATCAAGGTAAAATGGTAAATGTTTGCAAAAGGTATCCCTAGCAGGAGATAGCTCAAAATTGAAACTACCCCGGCCACTAAAGAGAGGAGAGAAAAGATAATTGCCAGTTTTGTAGGGGAAAAGAAGGGAGAGGTAAAAAGTTTAAAAAGGGTTAACAGCGCAAAACCTAACACTCCTATCGACAAAATAGTAGCTCCAGTTACCAAACTTTTAAAAAAAAAGAGCAACCCTACTATCAAAAATAGCAACGTTATTACAGATAAGATAAAAGGATGTTTAAACTTCGCCCCAATAACTACCGGCAACATCTGCTCTAATGACCCAAACATCACACTTAAAAAGAAACCTATGGTAAAAAGATGAAAAAGCGGGATAAAATCTAAAAAGAGAAAAAAGGTAGCGAAACTCCCAATAATTCCAAAAACCAGCCCTGTTGCATAAAAAAGTAAAGGGGCTTTAAAAGGAGGAGCTTGATCTAAACTTAACCCTTTAAACATTTTAACACCTCTTCCCTATCTTGAGGATAAAAATAGTAGATATGGTAGAGGTCTCCTTCTTTTTTAACTAGATACTCTATTCCCATAGGCTTAACTCTATTAAACACCATCACCGGCTCTAATCTATGTATTTGATGGACAAAACTATAATTAGGGATCATACTTTGAAGCTGGCTTAAAACCAGTTGCATCGGAGCGGGAGGCTCAAGTTCACTAGTATCTATAACTATCTCTTCCATACCTTCTTCATCTCCTCTAAAAGCTTCTCTTTTTCTAAGGGGAGTTGTTCAGCCATAGAGTAAAGAATCTGCTCCTCTTTCATATTGTGCTGTTGGGTCATTATCATACAGGTTTCCCCTAATCCTAACGCTTTTTTTTGATCCTTTTTCTCAATAGCTTCCCCAAGTTGATCAATTATAGTTTTAATCTGGTTATGCTCCATTTTCATAACATACGTTGGCCCTTCACCTCCTCCAATAAACTCCTCCATTTTTGGGAAAAGAACCTCTTCTTCCATTGCAAAATGCCCTAACATAGCATTTTTAAAAGGGATAAACAGCTCTAACGCCTTTTCAAAATCCCCTCCATTTAAAGCTTCTTCTAATGGGGCGTAAAGTTGATCGCACTCTCGATGATCGTTGGTCATAAACTCTTTTATCATCGTCTCTCCTTAAGCAATACTATTGCGTTTTTAGCAAAAAGTATATCAAAATTTTTATAGTTCTTAAGGTTGGTTATTTTAGTAAATACCACTTCTCCCTCTTTAGGTGAGCGTCTAGGGGTTATGTTTTGGTAATAGAAAGCAAAAGAGGGTGCGTTTATCCCCTCCATAACCACTTTTAAATTATGCTCTTTAGCAAAAAGGGCGGCTTCTTTAATAGGTTCTTCCACCGCATTGGCATAGGTTTTAGCAATAAAAAAGTTTACTCCTACAATTGTAAAAAAGGAAGCTAAAATTAACGCATATTCTTCTTTAAGTCTCCAGATCGCAAAAATCCCAGCTAAAAAGGCGATCGCAAAAAATAGGATATACCCCCAACTAAAATCTAAAGCTTCTACAATATAATATTCATAACTTCCCTTAATTATCTCTAGAACCGCATCTTTTCCAAAAGGAAGGGCAAAAAAGATAGTAACAAAAATCATATAAGGAAGAAGCAATGCTTTCTTAGTTCTAACCCTATCTACATACAGCGACATCAAAATAAACAAAGGAGTGTAACCGTAAACTAGATAATGGGGAAGTTTTGTAGAGGAGAAGCTAAAAAAAGCAAATACAAACAAAAACCAGATCGCTAAATATTTAGTCAATGGTCTATTAAACCACTTACATAAGTAGGTTAAAGATTTTAAAAAGATGGAGGTAAAGGGTAACAATCCCACTAAAATTACTAACACATAGTAGAAAAATCCTCCACTATGTCCTTCCATTGTACTTTTAAATCTGTTGATATTGTGTTTTATAAAAAAACCTTGAATAAACTCATCCCCGTGTCTTAAATACTCCATCACATACCACGGGGCAGTAATTGCAAAAAAGATAGCCAGTCCAACAGGGTTAAAAACGGTTTTTAGCCATAAATTGAAATCTTTTAAGAAAAGTAACCCCACCGCAAGAGGGATCAATATAGCAATAGGTCCCTTAGTTAAAGTTCCAAGCGCTACTGCCGCAAAAGAGATATAAAGATAAAAGTTCTTTCTAGTTCTGTAGTAGTTGTAAAAGGTAAAAAGGGAGAGAACTATAAAAAGGTTTAGCAGTGCATCTGCAATCGCAGCTTTAGCTATGATAGAGATGTGAAGCGAGCCTACCATAAAAAAGGTAGCCCAAAACGCCTTTTCCTCTCCAAACCAGCGTCTAGTAAAAATGTAAAGAAAAAACGCCCAGATAGTAGCCGCAATAGCACTAGGAAGACGCATTGCAAACTCATTTAACCCAAAGATAGAAGCACTTAACGCTTGCAGCCAATAGATTAAAATCGGTTTATCAAATCTAAGTTCACCGTTTAAGTAGGTAGTGATAAAATCTTTACCTACCAACATCTCCCTAGTAGCTTCACTAAACGCCCCTTCATCTAGATTAAAAAGGGGGTAAGAGCCTAAAGTTGCATAAAAACTTAAGAAGGTAAAGAAGATTAGGATCAACTTACGCTGAATCGATTTTTTTAGCTTTATCTCAATAACCACTTCTTGCTTTCGTCCCATTGAAAACCTTTCTATATAACCACCAACTTGTTAATCCTCCAATCAGTGCACCTACAATTATATCGCTTAGGTAATGTTTGGTTAAAACCACCCTACTTATCGCTACTAAAGCAGCCAAGGCAATAAAAAACCACCGATAACGGGGATAAAGGAGTGCTAACCCAACCCCTACGGCAAAAGCTGTAGCAGAATGTCCCGAAGGCATTGACCATAAAGAACCCTTAAATTCTAACCACTGGGGATAAAACGACTCCCCTTGAAAAAAAAGCTTAGGGCGGGGTCGTCCAATTAAGATTTTTGGGATAGCTACCAATACTCCAGAAAGAAATACACTAAAAAAAAGGTAAAGCATCTCTACCGCTTTATCTAATTTTTCTTTATACCTAAACCATAAGAACAACCCTAAAAAACCTACTAAATAGTAAAAAGCGTTACCTAATTCTGTAATAGATTTAAAAATTGCAAGGTGGTTGTTATGAAAATAGTAAGCCAAAGGAGCATCCAGATACAACACACTTAAAAAAGCAAAACCCAACGCAAAAAGGGTTAGAAGTAAAACATTTTTATACTCCATAAAATTTCCTATACCAGCTTATAAAGTTATTTATTCCCTTTTGGATGGGGGTAGAAGGCTTATAATTAAAATCTCTTTCTAATGTGAAAGTATCCGCCCAAGTAGCTTTTACATCTCCCATCTGCATAGGAAGAAAATTTTTTTTAGCCTTTTTACCTAAAGCGTTTTCTATAGCTTCAATAAAATCCAATAACTTTACCGGAGAGCCGTTTCCGATGTTATAAACCCTATAGGGAGCCTTAGAAGATGCTGGATTTGGTCTCCTTCCGCTCCAACACTTATCTTTTTTAGGGGGCTTATCTATCACTCTTACTACTCCCTCTACAATATCATCGATATAGGTAAAGTCGCGTTGCATATCCCCATAATTAAACACATCGATCGGTTTATCTTCTAAGATCGCTTTAGTAAAAAGGAAAAGTGCCATATCGGGACGCCCCCAAGGTCCATAAACTGTAAAAAATCTTAAGCCAGTAGTGGGAAGATTAAAAAGATGGCTATAAGTATGCGCCATCAACTCATTACTTTTTTTGCTAGCTGCATATAAACTAACTGGATGGTCTACATTATCCTCTACACTAAAAGGCATCCTCTCATTTAATCCATACACACTAGAACTACTAGCGTATACCAGATGCTCAACATCCTTTTTTGAAGCTTCTAAGATGTTTAAAAAACCAACTATATTGCTTTGAATATAAGCCTCTGGATTAGTAAGGGAGTATCTAACCCCAGCCTGAGCTGCCAAATGGCAAACCCGTTGAGGTTTTTCTTTCTTAAAAATCTCTTCTATCGCTTTCTTATCTTCTAAGTTCACCCGGTAAAAGGAGTGGAAAGGGTATTTTTTACTTACATATTTTTGGTTAAACTTAAACTCTCTCTCTTCTAATCCCAACTCCTTTAAACGTCCATATTTAACTCTTGGGTCGTAATAATCGTTAATGTTATCTATTCCAATAACCTCATCACCTCTTTTTAACAACCTTTTGGCTAAAGAGTATCCAATAAATCCTGCTGTTCCGGTAACTAAAATTTTCAATTTACCCTCTCCTTATATTTTATAAACCCCCTACTTCCTGAAATATCAACCCCGTTGATATAGTAGCTTCCATCTTCATTAGGGTTTATAACTTCATATCCTAAAGTTTTAGCAATAATCTTACCAAACTGATAGTGCGAAATCACTCCAGAGAGATTAAACTCTTTTGTAATAGAAGCGGGACAACTTTTAGAGTGGTAGATCAACATTGGAACTTTTGCATCCTCATATCCCAAATAAACATGTCCAAATCTTCCCCCCTCATCCTTTAACCCCATCATCTCCCCGTGATCACTGGTAAAAAAGACAACATTACACCCTTTTAAACTGGAAACATATTTAAAGATTTGATCTAACAACCAATCGGTATAAAGAACGGAATTAAGATAGCTAGCCCGCATATACTCTTTATACGGCTTATCTTTAAAAGGATAAAGTTGAAACTGAGGGGGGGTATACTTTTCGTAGGGACTATGGGAGTTTCTTTGATGAAGCATCACAAAATTTCTTGAATTGTTAAGGTCTAACTTTTTTAAATAGTCTAAAAGAAGTTGATCATACCCTTCAAAAACCTGAACTTCACTACTAAAATCGGCTAAAACTCCCCCAATTACAAACAGATTCTGAGTAGTTGCGTAATAGGTTGTGTAACCATTTTTTTTAGCTAATGCTAAAAGGTTGGAACTGTTTTTTACCATCGGGGCTAAGTTTTCCGGTTCTCTTTTTAAAGTTACAAAAGTTGGGACAGAGACATCCGTAGTTACTCCTCCTGAATATCCCCAAGTGTAATGGAAATTATCATCCCATCTCCTTGCTTCTAAATGGGGAGTTGTAAGTTTTGGAAAGTTAAAAAGACTCATCCTTTTACTAGAAAGGCTCTCCCCCATCACTAAAATCACATTAGCGGGTGTAGTTTTGTTTAGCTCTTTGATGATGTAGGGTTTAAATTCTGGAAGTTTTCTATCTGTAAACGCTTCTTTAGCCACATACCAAGAGAGGGCATTAAAAGTGTTTTTAAAGGAGAAAGAGGTAGCCTTAGGTAAATAGATGTAAGCTCTTTTTCTTTTAATTGCGGAAATAGGTCCTAAAAGTAGTAATAACATAATTACCAAAGGGGCATACTTAAAAGTTAAAAATTTTCTTTTCAAAATGTAGGCTAAAGCGATAGCTTGAGCGATAAACACCCCAATAGGTAGCCAGATGTAAGGGATAAGTTTGCTTAAAGTGTTAACCCATTCAGGACCTTGATCGGCCAAGGCTACCTCATACGGCATCATATAAGAGTGAAAATAGGCAAAATGGTAAAGCTGAATCAAACTTAAAATCGCGATAAAAATTCCAAAGAGGTACCTTAAAGCAAAAGATTTTACAGAAAAGATCAAAAAGGAGAGAACAAAGATAGCTAGTACCTCTTTTAACATAGAAATATCAAACACAAGATAATGTGGATAGAAAAGCTTGAACACAAGATCGGGTAAAAGGAACATTATGCTCAATAAAAATGCCCAAAAAAGCTGTTTTTTCAATGTTTAGCCTTTTTAGTATAATTTCATATCCATCTGTTAAGGAGATTAAATGATAACATGTGTGTTTGATTGTGAAACTATACCAGATGTAGAGCTAATTCGCCAAACCTTCGATATTGAGGGGGATGATTTAGAAGTAACAAATAAGGCTTTAGAGCTGTATGAAGAGGAGAAAGGTAACTCTTTTTTACCGATCGCTTACCATCAAATTGTAGCCATTTCTGGGATCATCTTTGAGGAGGGAAAATTTAAAAAAATCAGTAGTATTGAGGGAAAGGATGAGAAAGAAAAGATAAAAAAGTTTTTAGATTTTATAAATGTTGCAAACCCTAGATTGATCTCTTTTAATGGAAGAAGTTTTGATCTTCCTATGTTAATGGTAAGAGCGATGAAATATAACTTAAGCTGTCCCGCTTACTTTAGCGAGGAAGGGGGGAGTAAAGATAAATGGAATAACTACCGCTCCCGCTATTCCGAAAAATTTCATTTAGATTTGATGGATGTGTTGGGAAACTTTGGGGCGATGAGAAGTTTAAACCTAGACACCCTTTCTAAAATGTTACACCTTCCGGGAAAAATTGAAACAGATGGATCTAGAGTTTGGCAACTTTATTATGATAACAAGATGGAAGAGATTAAAGAGTATTGCGAGGGTGACGTTTTAAACACCTTTTTTATCTTCTTAAAATACCTTATCCTCAAAGGGGAGTTAAAAGTGGAAGAGTATCACAAAATTCTTTTAGATATGTTGGAAAAAGAGCCGTTTAAAACCCAAGAATCGAAAAACTATGTTGAACCGTTTAAAGAGTTTATAAAAAGGGAAATCTATGGTAATGGTTACTGAGATTGAAGAGTTTTATGAGATACGTACCAAAGCTAGGGCGTATCTATGTTTTTTGCTTCAACGATATATTCCCAACTATGTACCCGAACCTTCGTTAGACAATATCATCCACGCACTCAAAATCTTAAAAAAAGAGATTCCACAAGCGGAAGCTTTTTACGTTTTAGATCGAAAAGGTAATCAGATAATCGATGCGATCTCCTCCAACCCTCAATATCGAAAAGGGAAGGGGATAAACCGAAGTATGAGAGCTTATTACTATCGAGCAGTTAGGGAAAAGAGGTGTATCCTAACCGACCCTTATCCTTCAATCCTTTCCAATGAACTAACCGTTACCGCCTCCTATCCGATCTATAACGATAAAAAGCAACTAGTTTATATCGTTTGTATCGATATCTCCTTAAAAAATCTTTTGAAAATGTTTCACCCTAGCTCTATCGATAGCTATTTTGGACAGTTTAGCAAGGTTATGTACGGCTTTTTTACCTTAGCCCTTCTGTTGGTTGCTATGCTCCTTTTTGCAAAAGGGATTATGAGCGTAATGGTTCACGGAATCAAATTCCACAATTTAGATATTAAGGAGATTTTTGAATCAACCATTCTTATAACCCTCTCTTTAGCTATTTACGATCTGGTTAAAACCCTCTTTGAGGAGGAAGTATTAGGTCACCATCGAAGAAAAGAGGCTAACGATATTCACAAGACAATGATAAGGTTTTTAGGTTCAATAGTTATTGCCCTCTCAATTGAAGCTCTGATGCTGGTATTTAAGTTTGCAATCATTGGGCCTGAAAAGATTTTATACGCAGTTTATCTAATTGGCGCGGTAACCTTACTCCTTTTTGGACTCTCTTACTACCTCAAATCTATGGCCAATGTTAGAGAGGAAGATTGATGATAGGTATTATTAACTACAATATGGGGAACTTACAAAGTGTTTTAAACGCTTTTGAAAAGATAGGAGCTAAAGCGGTTATAGAGAAAGACCCTCACAAATTTAAGCAGTTTGATAAGCTTCTTCTTCCGGGAGTTGGGGCGTTTGGAGATGCGATAAAACATCTTCAAGAGTATGGAATGAAGGAAGCGATTTTAGAGTTTGCTAAAAGTGGAAAATTTATTTTGGGAATATGTTTAGGAATGCAACTTCTTTTTGATAAAAGCTACGAATTTGGAGAGTGGGAAGGGTTAGGTTTGATTGAGGGGGAGGTTGTTCCTTTTGATAGAAAAAGATTTACTTCCCATTTAAAAGTTCCCCATATGGGTTGGAACGAGATGTTTGTTAAAAAAGATGACCCTCTTTTTAAAAATCTACCCAAAGAGTTTTATCTCTATTTTGTCCATAGCTTTCACGCAAAAACTTCCCCAAAAGTGACTTTAGGAACAACCTTTTACGGATATGAGTTTGTAAGTGCTGTTAGAAAAGAGAATATCTTGGGAGTTC
>JAADFB010000071.1 GCA_013153095.1 Campylobacterota bacterium
G
Organism: Campylobacterota bacterium; assembly: GCA_013153095.1. GTDB lineage: Bacteria > Campylobacterota > Campylobacteria > Campylobacterales > Nitratiruptoraceae > Nitratiruptor. The sequence continues at coordinate 2 of JAADFB010000071.1, forward strand.
ATTTTAAACGCCCTAGCATACCCACCAGTTGCAAACATTACCGCTTTTGCGTTAAAGATGGTTGGTTTTAAATCTCTTAAGTTGTAAGCTACTACCCCATACGCTTTTCCATCTTTGTAAAGCAAATCTGCCACATACCACTCATCTAAAAACTTAACTCCCTCTCTATCGGCTTGCTCAAAAATGGTTTGAAGGAGGGTTAAACCGGTTCTATCTTTAGCAAAGCAAGCTCTAGGTTTACTCTGTCCTCCAAAAGGGCGTTGAGCAATTCTTCCATCCTCTCTTCTACTAAAAGCTGCTCCCATATGCTCTATCCATCTAATTGTGGTAGGAGCTTGGGAACACATCAGTTCTACCGCATCTTGATCCGCTAAATAATCACTTCCTTTTACTGTATCAAACATATGAAGCTCAACGTCATCATCTTCACTCAAAGCGGCGTTAACTCCACCTTGAGCTGCTCCTGAATGGCTTCTTAGAGGATGCAGTTTTGTTAAAACAATTACATCTTTACCAGCTTTTTTTAGCTCCCTTGCAGCTGCACACCCTGCAAGTCCAGAGCCAACTATCACCACATCACTGGTTACAATATCCATACAAAGTATCCTTTTTTGTGAAATTTTCACGATTATATCATCTTGATTGATAAAAAAAATTGAAGAGTATAGAGAGGTTTGGGGGTTAAGCTTAAGTTTGTTACAATTGTTATCAAAAAGGAAATTATGGATAGAGAGAGCTATTTTATAGACCAATTTAAGAGCAAACTTTTAGGTGATGATGGAGCGGTAGTTGGAAAGTGGATTTATAGTAAAGACCTCTTTTGTGAAGGGGTGCATTTTAAGCGGGAATGGTTTTCTATCCAAGAGATAGCTCAAAAAGCGATGCTAGTAAATATCTCCGATGCGATAGCTATGAATGCCATTCCAAAATTTGCCTTAGTTGGAATCTCTATCCCTAAGGAATTTACTAAAAAAGAGCTAAAAGAGATCGCACAAGGGTTACAGGAAGAGGGAGTCGAGATCGTTGGAGGGGATACTGTTGTATCTAATACCCTCTCTTTTTCTATCACTCTTGTCTCCTATTCTAAAAAACCTCTTTTTAGAAAACCTTTAAGAGAAGGTTATTTGCTGGGTTATACGGGAGAACTTGGGAAAAGTTTAAGAGAGTTAAAAAGAGCTTTTAGGAGTGGGAAAGTTAAAAAAAGAGGTAAGTTTAGAAAGCCTAAGTTAAGAAAAGAGTTTATAAGAAGGTGTGGAAGAGTTTTAAAAGTAGGGATGGATATTAGTGATGGATTGTTTGATGATTTGGCAAAACTTTCAAAGTTAAATAAAAAAGGGGTGGAGTTTTTTTTCCCTATCCCCAAAGAAGTAGGTTGTAGTGGGGAGGAGTATGAAATAGTTTTTGCGATCTCTTCAAAGGATAGGGAAGCCGTTATAAGGAGAGCTAAAATTAGTAGAACCAAAATTACTTTTTTTGGGAAGGTTGTTAGGGGAAGATTTAGAAATTTGTGTAAACCTCATCATCTTTAAAGGAATTTTATGGATAGAATCTTTTTTTTAAACCACTCTCCCATCAATTTTTATTTTAAACCTTCTCCAGAAACTTTTGTAGTAGAGGAAGTACCTCTTTACCCTTTTACTCAAGAGGGGGAACATCAGATTTTAAAAGTTAGAAAGAAAAATCTAACCACTTGGCAGATGCTTCAAGCTTTTAGCGAAAGAGTTGGGGTAAAACTTAAAGAGATAGGCTATGCGGGAATGAAAGATAAAAACGCCTTAACTTATCAATATATCTCCCTTCCTGCAAAAGCTAAAATCGATAAATTTTCTCATCCTCAAATTAAAATTATTGAAACCCATCACCATAAAAATAAGATAAAGCTGGGACATCTAAAAGGAAATCGGTTTTTTATAAGGTTAAAAAAGGTATCTAAAGTTGATGCTAAAAAGATAGATGAAGTGATTAAGATTTTACAAGAGGAGGGTTTCCCAAACTATTTTGGTTATCAACGTTTTAGCAACTATAACTACGAATTGGGTAAAGAGATTATAGAAGGAAAAAGGAAGGAGAGAAATAGAAAAATTAGAAAGTTTTTAATAAACGCATATCAAAGCCACCTTTTTAATCTTTGGCTTTCTAAAAGAGTGGAACTCTCTAGAATTATCAACTCCTTTACTCCTAGTGAAATAGCAACTTTTTTAGATTATCCACAAACTTTAGTAAAAGAGTTACAACAGCAACCCCACTTTTTTAAACTTTTTTTAGGGGATTTGATGTCCCATTATCCTAGAGGAAGACTATTTTTAGCCCAAGATATTTTGAAGGAGGCAGAGCGGTTTAAAAACAAACAGATCTCCCCTACCGGCTTGCTTCCAGGAACAAGAGTAAAAAAGGCTCAAGATTTAGCCAGAGAGATAGAAAAAGATTTTGATGAAAATATTCCTTTACAAGGAGATCGCAGATTTGCGTGGGTATTTCCAACGGAACTAAAAGGAACATATAAAGAAAAAGAGGCTTGGTATGAACTCTCTTTCTTTCTTCCCAAAGGAAGTTATGCTACTATTCTTTTAGAAGAGATCGCTCATAGGAGATTAAAAGATGAAGATTAATGTTGATGTTATGTTCTTTGACGCCAAGATGGATTATCTGCCCTATTACAAAAGTTATAGTGTTGAGGTTGATCCAAAGGAGAGAATTACAGAACTGTTTAAAAAGATCAAAGAGCAAAACCCAGCTTTTGATTTCCCTTCCAGCTACCCTTTAGCGAGAATCAACTCCCAGATAGTTAATCCCAATAGAAGAATTTACGAAGTGGTAGAAAAAATTGGAGATAACTGGAGAGTTGAGCCGGCATCTAAATACCGTTCCCTTAACGATTTAATTATTGATGAGGATGATTTCAAAAACGCCTATAAACTTTTAGAGCCGTTTATGGAGAGTGAAGAGCGGGCGATGTTTTGGTCTTTAAAAGATATTCATTATGCTTCAGATACTTTTGAGTTTGATAAAGAGTATATTGGTGATGCGGCATTACTTATCGCTTATAAGCTGTTTAAAAAAGGTAAAGAAGAGGTTTTAGATCTAGTAGCTCCTTATATTTGGGTGGAGTATGAGAACAATTTATTGCTAGGAAAAGATTTAAGTGAAATTTTTAAAACTTTGCAAGAGGTAGCGCCAAAACCTCAAATAGGCTTTTGGGACAAGTTAAAAGATTCCTTTTGTAGAAAAAAGGGAGTGCCAAAAATAGAACGTCTTGAAGATGTACCTATCTCCATCTATGCGGGTAGAAACGATGATACCCCTCTTAGAAACTTTTTAGAAAAAGAGAAGGCAAATATCGTTGAAATCTCTAGAAGCAAAAAGTTAGCTGGACAAACGATAGTAGAATATAACCCCTCTTTAGCCTATAAACGAGCTGCAGTAACTTTACTAGAAGCTATGGACAATGGGGCGGAGTTGGTGGCGTGTGTTAAGAAGGATGACGCCATCTATTTTAGAGAAAACTTTGGGAAGTTTGAGCGGGAGATAGGACGGGAGATAATGGTAGAAATAGTAACTTTTGAAGAGCTCCAAAGATTGAATTTAAAAAAAAATCAAAAAGAGAGCGAAAGAGCGCATAATGAGAGCTGAATTTAAAGAAGATTGTAAATATGCCGATGATATTAGAGAGGACACCAAAGCGGTGTTTGAGAAATGGCTAAAACGGTATGGATGGGACATCCCAGAATTGGATGAGGATATCGCATCTCAGCTGATCTTAACTGAGATGCGAAAAGAGTTAGATGAGCTTCAAAAAAAGTATTGTGGTGGTATTTGCGATATGGAACCACCCAGCTGTCCCTCGTAAAAGTGGGAATTTAGTAAAAAAATTAAAAATTTCTTTTAAGGGAAGGAGGAATACCGCTTTTTTACTTTATCCCCTAAATAGCCTCTTCTCCTAAAAAATACTCCTTCCTCTTTTGGAGCTTCATATAACTCTAATTTTGAGATAAAAAACGGTTAAAACGCTATCTTAGAGCAAATTTTATCTATATCTTAAGTTTTTTTTGAGATAATTTTATTAATTAAATTGCAACTAAAGGCTCAAAGAATTAGAGTCTAGTCCAAATAAAGCTATAAAATTTACAACCGTTAGAAAAATTTGATACAATCAAAGAAGACTCGGATTAAACTCCCACTTTAGAGCAGGGATATAAGTTTGGTAAAGGTGTGAAGAATGAAACTGATAAAAAAGATTCCTTGGTTTATTCAAGTATTTGGAATTTCTGAAGATAAAGAGACCGAAGAGGAGATTCCTGATATCGCCACGATCGTGACGGAAGGGTCTACGATTACGGGCGAAATTGTGGGAAACGATTCTATCCATATAGATGGCTCAATTCGAGGAGATATAAAGGTCAATAATATCGTCATTATTGGAAGAACGGGAAAAGTTTTAGGCGATATTCGAGCCAAAAAAGTTATCTGTAATGGGATCTGTCACGGGAACATAAAAGCGGACAGTGTTGAGATTATGGAAGATGGAATTTGGGATGGAGATGTTCACGCTAACAAGGTGTTAGTAAAAGGTAAGTTTAGCGGGAATGTGGTTTGTGGAGGCTTTTTTGTGGATGAGGGAGGTGAGGCTAAGGTTAGCGCTCATGTAAAAAAAGCGGTAATTGCAGGTACTATTGATGGTAACTTAGCGTGTAAAGAGTTAAAAACTCTTCCAACTTCCTTACTTCGAGGTCAAATTTTTGCAGAAGAGATTTATAACGAGGGAGGAAGAATTGAATGTTATATCGGTAGATACTCAGACCTTGCTAAAAACAATGAAAGAGCTAAAGAGTATCTTCAAATCTTTAATACAATCGATGGGTACGTTCTCTTGGAAGCAAAAGATTACTATACCGATGTAGAGGAGGAGTTGGAAAAAAATAAACCGATTAAAAAAAATGGTGAGGTACGTAAGATAAAAGGCTCAACAAACGATAATGATGACGACAGTATCGATGTCGATATAGAGAAATAAATTTTAGGAGTAGAGAATGCAGTGGTTATTGATTCTTTTCTTGGTAGTAGGGGTTTTGTCTGGTGAGGAGGAGTTAAAGGTTAAGATAACCGAAGATATTCCCTATGTTGATGTTGAAATTGATGGAAAAATAGTTAGAATTCAACGGATTCAAGACACTGAACATAAGCTTAGAAACGGTTATGTTAAAACCTCCCGACCAGCTCCCCCTTTCTATGTTCAAGAATTTGAGCCTATCAAGGGGATTGAAACGATAGGAGAATTGGAACTTTTAGATTTTATCCAAAAAAAATACAACCTCAACAAAGGACTTTTAATCGATGCTAGAATTTCTAAATGGTATCGGTTAGGAACTATCCCAGGTGCCGTAAATATCCCTTTTTCTCTTTTTTATGAAAAAGAGTATGCGGATAGACTTCTTCAACAGTTAGGGGTTACTATCAAGGATGGAAAACGGGATTTTAAAGACGCTCTAGACCTTGTGATTTTTGATAATGGGCCTTGGTGTCAACAAGCGGTTAGAGAGATGAAACAGCTTGTAAGATTGGGTTATCCTAAGGATAAAATTCACTATTATCGTGGAGGGATGCAGTACTGGCAGATTTTAGGTCTGACAACTCAAAAACCGTAAAGGTATGTTATGAAAAAAATTATCCTTTCCCTTCTTTTTGCAGTTTTAGGTTTTGCTCTAACACCTCAAGAGCTAGCAGTTGATGTAAATTATGCGGGTAAGGAGCGGATGCTTACCCAAAAAATAACAAAAGATGTCTTTTTGATCGCTTTGGGGGAGGAGAAAGCTAAAGAGGATCTTCAAAAAAGTAGAAATGAGTTTGAAAGGATTTTATACGGGTTGATTGAGGGTGATTCTGAACTTGGTTTAACCAAAATAACTGCTAACAAAAAAGCGTTACAACAAGCAGAGATCATCAAAAAAAAGTGGCTAGAGTTTAGAAAACATATCGATAAAGTTTTGGATGGGGATTATACCCAAGAAGATTTAAATTATATCAAAAATCATAATCTAGAACTTCTTCAAGAAGCTAATAAGTTGGTCGAACTCCTAGTAGCTTTAAATCCTACTGATAAAACGGAAAATGCTCAAGCTATAAATTTAGCCGGTAAATGTAGGATGCTTTCTCAAAGAATAGCTAAAGATGTGTTGATCTTAAAAAAGTATCCTCAGGAAAGTTTAACCGATTTAAAGAGAACTATAGAAGAGTTGGATCTAATTTTGGACGCTTTAGAGAATGGAAACAGAAAGTTAGGGGTTAAAAAAACTTCTGCCCCTTGGATTCAACAAGAGCTTAAAAAAGCTAGAGAGATTTGGGCAGAACTAAAAAAAGAGATTCAAAATCCTCAAGATGTAAAAAAGATTGTTCAACTTAGTGATCAACTCTTAGCCCAGATGGACAAAATCACAAAAATGTATGAGGCGATAGTCAATAAGGGTAGAAAGATTAGAGCTATAAAATCTATTGTGGAGATGTTTGAAAAAGAGAAAGAGCTTCAAAAACATATTATAAATTTAGCTGGAAAGCAGAGGATGCTTACTCAAAAAATGACTAAAGAAGCTCTATTAACCGCAATAGGATACGATCCAACCAGCAATATTAAGCTATTAAAAGAGGATATGGAGCTTTTTGATAGGACTTTACACGGGTTTTTATATGGGGATAAGGGATTAAATCTTCCTGCTGTGGAGGATAAAAAGGTAAAAGAGGAGATTGTTAAAGTCGTTGAGGTGTGGAAGCCTTTCAAAAAAGAGGTAGAAAATTTTATAAAAACTCAAGATAAAAACTCTTTAAATTATCTAGTTGCTAACAATATGAAGCTTTTAGAACGATCCAATAATTTAGTCCAAGCGTTTAAAAAGGCGTTTCCTTCTTACGATTTCTTGGAAGAGGCTAGAAAAGAGATTGTAGATATTGCTGGGCGACAAAGGATGTTAACTCAAAAGATGACAAAAGAGAAACTGTTGGTAATGTTGGATATTGAAAAAGAGAAAAATCGGCAAAATTTAAAAGAGACTATTGAACTTTTTGAAACCTCTTTAAACGATCTGCTAAATGGAAATAAAAAAAGAAAGATAGTTAGACCTACTAATAAAAAGGTGATCGCCCAACTAAAAAAGGTTAATTCTTTATGGAAAGACCTAAAGCCTATCTATCTAAAAGAGAAGCTTTCACAAAAAGAGATGGATAAGTTGGTAGAAGGAAATGTGAAGCTTTTAAAAGAGATGGATAAGGCGGTTTTATTAACTGAAAGAGTTGTAGATTACTAATCAAAGGAAAGAGATGAAAAAAGTTGCACTGTTTATAGCATTATCACTGGGGCTTTTAGGGGCGAGTGAGGAAGAGGAGATCGTATTAGTTAAAATAACTAAAGATATTCCTTACATCTACACAACCCATAAGGGGCATAAGATAAAAATTATGCGAATTCAAGACCCCGATCATCTGTTATTAGATGACTATTCTAAAACATCTCGACCCTGCCCTCCCTTTTGTCTTCATCCGGTAAAAGTTGATAAAGATATTCAAACCATTCAAACGGTAGAGATGATTAAGTTTATCAGAGATAAGGTAAATAGTGGAGAGGGGGTAGTAATAGATGCTAGATTAAAAGATTGGTATGTATTAGAAACTATTCCCTCTGCAATAAATGTACCTTTTACCCTTTTACAAAAAGGAGATAAGGAGGTAGCTAGACAACTATTTGAAATTTTAGGAATGAAGGTTAAAGAAAATGGTGAATGGGATTTTTCAAACGCTAAAGAGTTGGCTGTATTTTGTAATGGCGTTTGGTGTGATCAATCCCCACGCTTAATTAAAGGTTTGATTAAGTATGGGTATCCTAAGGAGAAAATTCGTTACTACCGTGGGGGAATGCAGGAGTGGAAACTTCTAGGTCTTACCACGGTGGTGGAGAAAAAAAAGTGAAAGGATAAGCTATGATTAAACGACATCTAAACACTGTCGAGGAGGAGTTTAAAAAATATGGTGAGGAGCAAAAGCGCAGAAAAGCGTCTCGTCGCTCCAAAAGTAAAAGCTCCTTGTCTCGATTTATCCAATTTTTAGTACTTCTTATCCTTTTTATCGTGCTATTACTATTAGCGCGAGTAGGATATATGTTTTTTACTAATCCTTCAGAGATTAAAGGGATTATGAAAGGAGTGGTTGGAAGTGCTTCTACAACCTCTTCACAACAGCTAGCTTCTACTTCTTCGCTAGCTTCTTCCTCCTCATCACCCACTCAAGAGGAGGGTAGAAAGGTTGCTTTAATAAATCAACACTCAGTAAGTAGTTCAATCTCTAGTAATTCCCCTCCAGCAGTACAAACTGCAACCGGTTTAAAAAGTAGCGATTCCAATGTAAATCAACAACAAACAACAACTTCTCAAGAGGCCACCACTACAGAAACTTCCAGTTCTAAAACAACTTCTCAAGAAGTTACCACTGCTTCTTTAGCAGCTGCATCTTCTGTAGAAGTAGGCGCAAGTACTAAGAAAAATTTGGAAGAGATGAACGATGAAGAGTTGGTAAAGTATCTTCTCTCTTTAGAGCCGGATGCGCTTGAGAGAATGGATATTAAAAAACTTTTACTTAAAAAAAAGGGTGACACCCCTACTACAAAAGAGGGGAAAAAGATCGCTAAGACAGAATATTTAAACAACCAAGTTATTTTAGAAAATAGTAAGAAAAAAGAGCAAACCTCTAATGATCAATTGGCTAATGTTTCAACCCGTTTAGCTTCTTTAGTTCAAAAAGTTGAAAAAGCCCCTAGTAATAACGCTACCTCTTCTAGCCAACAAAGTGGCAAGAGCGTTTATGAACAGCGTTTAGCACCTGAGATTAAAGTAAGACAAAAAACTATGCGATTTTATGTAGTAAAACCTGGGGACACTCTATCCAAAATAGCAAAAAGATTTTATGGAAAACCGAGCGCTTATATCATAATTTATGAAGCTAATCAAGGAATAATTTCCAATCCAAGACTTATCTATCCAGGTCAAAGGCTAAGAATTCCAAAACTCTAGAGAGTAGACGCGGTTGAAAAACAAGTTTATCATAACAATTACCGATCTAGAAGGAACTAAACAGTATACACTAGATAAACTTATTAAAAAACTTTTAATCTGGTTGGTTCTTTTAGTAGCTGTAACGATTGGCGGTAGCTTTATGCTAGCACAATACCTAAGTGAAACAATTATAGAACTAAATCAACAAAAAGTCGATCTTTTAAAAACTCAGCAAGAGCTTCTAACTCAAAAGAGAAAACTGCTAAAAGAGAAACGTTTTTTAACCAAGTTAAATCTAGAGCTTTTAGGAAAACAGCAAGAACTTTCTATCATAAATCAACAGCTAAAAGAATCGATAAAAGAGCAACATCAAGCCTTAGCTTCGGTAAATGAAAAATTAAAAGAGGTAGAAAAAATTTTAGGGCTGGAGGCGGGAGATACTCCCCCCCTCTCCCAACGACTTGAGAAGATAGAAAAAAGTTTCGATTTCAAAAAGATCACTTCCTTGACTCCACAGGAGAAGAAACTGTTGTTAAGAAGTGTTCCCACTGGAAAACCGATAGTCTATAGAAGGGTCTCAGCACCATTTGGGTATAGAATGCATCCAATTTATGGGAAAAAGATGTTTCATTTTGGAGTAGACCTAGTTGCTCGTAAAGGTACAAAAATCTATGCTCCAGCTGATGGGGTAGTCTATTTTGCAGGGGTTAAGAACGGATATGGTAACTTTATCTTGCTAGATCACCCTTTTGGTTTTTCTACTGCTTATGGTCATCTTCAAAAGATTGTGGTAGAAAGAGGGGAGTTTGTAGAAAAAGGACAACTGATAGGTTATGTGGGAAATAGTGGGAGAAGTACAGGACCTCATCTTCACTATGAGGTTAGATACCTTTCCTATTGGTTAAATCCTTTAAAATTTATCCATTGGAAGAAGGACCCCTTTGAGAGTATGAAAGAGATCCCTAGGGTTGATTGGCAAGACCTTCTAAGACTTCTACGTAAACGCTACTATGTAGCTCTTCAAAAAAAATAGTTTTATTGAAAAAATAAAGAACCTATTCTAACCATATTTGAACCGCATCTAATCGCTAACTCAAAATCCCCACTCATTCCCATTGAGCAGATTTCAGCTCCGTGAGGTTTTAGGCTCTCGTAGATTTTATAGGTAGTGTTAAAGCTTTTTTCGATCTCTTTAGTATCTAGAGTATGAGCGCCTATTGTCATCACTCCTTTTAGATTTATGTGTTTTGTTTCTTCTATGATTTTCAAATAGGTGTCATATGCTAAAGAAGGTTCAACTCCCGCTTTACTCTCTTCTTGAGAGCTATTGATTTGTAAAAGGCAATCCATCTTTTTACCTTTCTTATCCAACCGCTTATCTATCTCTAGAGCCAACTCCAAAGAGTCTAAAGATTGCATTAAGGAGGGTTCTAAATCGATGAGATGGTTTATCTTGTTTTTTTGAAGTCTACCGATAAAATGCCATTCAATTGGAAGCTCTTGAAGTTGTGCAACTTTTTGCTTAAAATCTTGAACTCTACTTTCTCCAACCGCTCTTTGTCCAAGTTCATAAAGCAGTTTTATCTCTTGAGCAGTAACATATTTTGTAACGGCAACTATTTGAACGATATGGTGTTCACTTCTTTCTATTCTAGCTTTTTCGACCCGCTGAATAATCTCATCGATATTATCTCGCAAGCGTAACTTAT
>JAADFB010000092.1 GCA_013153095.1 Campylobacterota bacterium
CAGAAACTTAAGAAGTGGCGACCCCAGGGGGACTCGAACCCCCGTCACCGCCGTGAAAGGGCGGTGTCCTAACCGCTAGACGATGGGGCCTAAATTTGTTTGAAATTTTACTCAAAAAAACTTAAAAGAAGCTAAGATGATAAAGAGGGTTTTTCTGTTTATTTTTGTGGTTAATCTACAAGCGGAATACCTATCTCAAACAATTCTAACCAGCATAAAAAGTAGTGAAAGTAGCTCGGTAGTTGCAAGTAGTAGTGTAAGTAGTGAAGCTAATAGTAGTAGTAAGAGTGAACACCTTGTTGATAACGCTAAAAACTCTTCCAGTAGTCAAAACAGCAGTACCTCAGTTATTATCTCTAAATGGTTTGAAGGTGAGGAGATAAGGGAAACTCTGTTTAAATTGATAGAAAGAGTTCAAACGGATGAGACTATTTTGTGTAAAAGTAGATTTAGAAAACAGGTTAGAAAACTGAGTGATCTTATTGAAAACTATTCTAAAAATCCCACTCCTACTTTAAGAAAAAGGATCGAAAGCGTAGCTAACAATTTGGAGTTCTCCTATCTAAAAGTTGTAAATAGTGGTTGTTTTAATCCCGCTCCTTTTTTAAGAAAAGATTATATCCCGTGTAAAAGTAAAGATTTTACTAAAAAGTTGCACTCCCCTATTTTAGATCGATTGTATAAGATGTTGAAATTTTATAAAAAGTTAAAACTAAAAGGAGGATGGGAAAAAATTGAAATAAAAGATATCCTATATCTGCGTCCTAATGAGGAGTATGATGAAATTCCTTTAATTAGAAAAAGATTAGCCCAAGAGGGGTTTTATAAAGGAGATGATTTTAACTCTACCCTTTTTGATGAAAATTTAACTAAAAGTGTGATGGAGTTTCAAAAATCTCACGGCCTTAAACCAGATGGAGTTATTGGACCAATGACTCTAGCTCAGATGAATATCTCAGTAGAAGAAAAGATAGGAAAAATTTTATTAAATATCGAAAGGGCTAGATGGTTTTTAAAAGATGACCCTTTTTTTGTGTTTGTAGATATTCCGGGATTTTTTTTAGAGGTGTTTGATGAGAATAGATCAGTTTTTAAAAGCGATGTGATCGTAGGAAGGAGATCTCGACCTACTCCTCAAATGCGTCACGAAATCTCTTACGCGGTTTTAAACCCCTATTGGAGAGCACCTAAAACGATCATAAAAGAAGATATTCTCCCTCAACTAAAAGCTGGTAAATTCTCAAAAATTAGAGCTAAGAGGATCATAGCCTCCCTAGACCCTTATGGAAGAGAGAGAGTTAGGTTTGAAGATGTAGATTGGAACAACTTTAGCGCAGATGATCTTCCTTTCTATTTCCTTCAACTTCCAGGTCCTAAAAACTTTTTGGGATTTATAAAGTTTATGTTTCCTAACCGATTTGATGTATATCTCCACGATACCAACTCTAGAAGATTGTTTAAATATAGTTACCGCGCTTTAAGTTCTGGATGTGTAAGAGTAAAAAAACCGATAGAACTTTACCATCTTCTAATTAACAGAAATCGCAGTGAAAAGATCGATTATAGAGATATTTTTAGTAGACTTTGGAAAAATAGAACTAAAAAGGTGTATTTAAAACCTAAAGTTCCGGTCTATCTCCTTTACTTAACCACCTTTATGGATGAAAAGGGGAACTACTACTTCTATCCCGATATTTACGGAATAGATAAAAAAATGGAAGAACTTGTACGATAGTGTTAATAGTATGAATAAAAGTATTATTAACCGTAAATAAATTTTATGTTAAAATAGTGCAAAATTGAGGAGGGGTAAATGGATAGAAGAGAGTTCCTAAAGCTGGGTTGTTTAGCTACAGCTTCACTATTTCTTCCAGAGTCAGCTTTCTCAATGGAATATGAGAGAGTACTAAAAATGTACCATCGTCATACCGGAGAGGAGATAACCGCTACTTTTTGGATCGATGGGGAATATGTATATGAAGAGCTTGAAAGTTTGGACTTTTTTTTGAGGGATTATAGGACTGATGAGGTGTGCCGAATGGATAGGAACTTAATCGAATATCTCTATCAGATTCAACGCCTATCAGGAGGAAAAGAGATTCACGTACTTTCTGCCTATAGAACTATTCAAACTAACAATATGCTTAGAAAACATAATCGCGGAGTTGCTAAACACAGTTACCACACCAAAGGAAAAGCGGTAGATATTACAATTCCTGGAGTTAGTACCGCCTCTTTAAAAAGAATCGCACTCTCTTTAAAAAGGGGAGGAGTAGGCTACTATCCTAAATCCCACTTTATTCATATAGATACAGGCAGACCTCGTTACTGGAGATTCCCTCGATATAGACGACGAAGATGATGGATATAGTGTTATATATCCATCTCCTAGCCGCAACGGTTTGGATAGGAGGGAGTGTTTTTCTATTTGCTCTAGGAGTGTTTTTACGGGATAAAGAGGCACAAAAGCGGGTCTATTTTTATGTAGGGCCCATCTATGGATATGTAGAAACGGTTTGGTTAACTATTTTGATAATTACTGGTCTTTTTATGCTATTTCATTTAGGACTAGATAATATACTCTTTACTTCTTCAAAATTAGCATCTCTTTTACATACAAAGCTTTTTTTAGTAGTTTTAATTACTATCGCCACAACTATCCATATGTATATCGCCTTTAAAACCAATGGAATAGAACGTACCCCGATCCAAAAACTGCTCTCTAGAGCTAGCTCTATGGCGATTTTCCTTTTAAATTTAATAATCTTATGGTTTGCGATGGAGATTAGGAATTTGTTATAAAGGTAAAAGATGAAAGGAATTATTTTAGCAGGAGGAAGTGGAACAAGATTATACCCTATCACTAAAGGAATTAGTAAACAACTTCTTCCTATCTACGATAAACCTATGATTTATTATCCCCTTTCGGTTTTGATGCTTGCAAAAATTAAAGAGATTTTAATTATCTCTAACCCTGAATACATAAACAATTACAAACAGATTTTTAAAGATGGAAGTGAACTAGGAATATCTATCTCTTATGCTATTCAAGAAGCTCCAAACGGATTAGCTGAAGCTTTTATAGTAGGAGAGGAGTTTATTAAAGACGATGATGTCTGTTTAGTATTAGGGGATAATATCTTTTATGGACACGGACTGACCCAGCTTCTTTTAAACTCCAAACAAGTAGTAAAAGAGGAGAATAAAGCGGTAATATTTGGATATTCAGTAAGCGATCCTAGTGCGTATGGGGTTGTAGAATTTAATTCCTCTGGAGAAGTGATAAGTATTGAAGAAAAGCCTAAAAATCCTAAAAGCAATTATGCGGTAGTAGGACTTTACTTTTATCCTAATGATGTAGTAAAAAAGGCGAAAGAGGTAAAACCCAGTGATAGGGGAGAATTGGAGATAACTTCTGTAAATGAATTTTTTCTAAAAGAAAAAAGGTTAAAAGTTGAATTAATGGGAAGAGGATATGCGTGGTTGGATACGGGAACCCATTCCAATCTTTTAGAAGCTGGACTTTTTATAGAAACTATAGAAAAAAGAACCGGTTTAAAGGTAGCGTGTATAGAAGAGATCGCTTATGAAAATGGATGGATCGATCAAAAAAGGTTGATAGAGTTAGCAAAACCACTTTTAAAAACTGGATATGGACAGTACCTTTTAAAGCTTGCTCAAGAGGAAAAGTTATGAAATTTATAAAAACCAAAATTCCAGAAGTTGTAATTATTGAACCAAAACTATTTGAAGACGAGAGGGGATATTTTGTAGAAACCTATAGAAAAGACCTGTTTGAAAAAAACATCGGAAAAATAGAATTTGTACAAGATAATGAATCCAAAAGCCAAAAAGGTGTATTAAGAGGTTTACACTATCAACTTCCCCCATTCGCTCAAAGTAAACTGGTTAGAGTTATTGTTGGTGAGGTAATAGATGTAGCAGTAGATATTAGAAGAAACTCTCCCACTTTTGGCCAATATGTAGCGGTAAAATTAAATGATAAAAATAAGCGACAACTTTTTATTCCTAGAGGTTTTGCTCACGGATTTTTAGTTACTAGCTCCGAAGCTATCTTTAGTTATAAAGTTGATAACTATTACGCTCCTGAGTATGATAGGGTGATTAGATACGACGATCCTACAATTAATATCGATTGGGAGTTTCCAAAAGAGCTTATCCAACTCTCTTTAAAAGATAAAAACGCTCCCTTTTTAAAAGAGGCAGAAATTTTTAAGGAAATATAAAAATGAAAATCTTAGTTACAGGTTCTAATGGGCAGTTGGGGAGCGAATTGCAACACTTATCTTCACCTCATCAGTTCTATTTTACTACTGAAAATGAGCTAGACATCACTAACTATTCTAACCTACGGTCTTTTTTTAACACCCATCCTATAGATATGGTGATCAACGCCGCCGCTTATACAGCAGTAGATAAAGCTGAAACTCAAAAGGAGTTAGCTAAAGAGGTTAATTTCAAGGGAGTAGAATATTTAGCTTCCTTGTGTAAAGAAAAAGATATTCCTTTAATCCATATCTCTACCGATTATGTGTTTGATGGTAGAAACTATAGACCTTATACTGAAGAGGATAAAGTAAATCCTATAAACAATTATGGAGAAAGTAAGCTTTTAGGTGAACAAGCGTTTAAAGAGAGTGGAGCAAGAGGAGTTATTTTAAGAACCTCGTGGGTATATAGTAGCTTTGGACACAACTTTGTAAAGACAATGTTAAGATTAAAGAGGAAAGAGGAGTTAAGAGTAGTTTTTGATCAAATAGGTTCCCCTACCTATGCTAGAGATTTAGCTAAAACAATATTAGATTTAGTAGATAAGGATATCAACACTTTTAAAGCAGAAATATTTAACTACTCTAATGAAGGGGTTTGTAGCTGGTTTGATTTTGCTAAAGCTATCTTTGAGATGGAAAAAGCGAAAATTAAACTTAACCCAATTTTAACCTCCCAATATCCAACTCCTGCAAAAAGACCCCACTATAGTGTTTTAGATAAAAGTAAAATAAAAAACACCTTTGATTTAGAAATTCCTTACTGGAGAGATTCGTTAAAACAGTGTTTACAAAGGATTAAAGATAATGGATAAAAAGAGTATCTTGGTTACCGGAGGGGCTGGATTTATTGGAAGTAACTTTATCCCCTATTTTTTAGAAAAGTACCCTTACTATCAAATTATTAATCTAGACCTTTTAACTTATGCAGGAGATTTAAACAATCTAAAGGAAGTTCAAAACCATCCCAGATATAAATTTGTAAAAGGTGATATTTGCAATAGAGAGCTAGTTGAGTATCTGTTTAAAGAGTTTGATATAAGAGGAGTTATCCACTTTGCAGCAGAATCTCACGTAGATAACTCTATTAAAAATCCTGAGAGATTTATAGAAACCAATGTAAAAGGAACTTACACCCTTTTAGATGTTGCTAGGAACTATTGGTTAAAAGCCCCTTTTGAGTATAAAGAAGGGTATGAAGAAGCGAGATTTCACCATATTTCTACCGATGAGGTGTATGGAAGTTTACCTTTAGATGACCCTTCAAAACTCTTTAAAGAGGATACTCCTTACGCTCCCAACTCCCCGTATAGTGCTAGTAAAGCAAGCTCTGATATGATAGTTAGAAGTTACCACCATACTTATGGGTTAAATAGTATAATCACTAACTGCTCTAACAATTATGGCCCTAAACAACACGATGAAAAGCTTATTCCTACTATTATTAGAAACGCTTTAAACGAAACTCCTATCCCAATTTATGGGGATGGAAAAAATGTGAGAGATTGGCTTTATGTGATGGATCACTGTAGCGGGATAGATTTGGCTTTTCATAAAGGGCGTGCTGGCGAAACTTACAATATTGGTGGAAGAAATGAGAGAGATAACCTTTACATTGCAAACTACATTTGCGAAATTTTAGATAAAATAATACCTAGGAAAAGGGGAAGTTATAAGAAACTTATAACTTTTGTAAAAGATCGTCCTGGTCACGATAGACGCTATGCTATCGATGCTACAAAGATAGAAACTCAACTTGGTTGGAGAGCTAAAGAAAATTTTGAAAGCGGTATAGAAAAGACTATTAGATGGTATATCAACAAATACAGAAAGGATGTAGGTGAAAGGTAGAAAAGCTTTTACTTTAATTGAGCTTTTGGTAGTAATTATGATTATTGCACTTCTTAGCTCCCTAATTGCTCCAAAGTTCTTTAAAAAACTGGACAACGCTAAAATAAAAACCACAAGAGCCCAATTAGAATTAACTGCCCAAGCTTTAGATAGTTTTCGGCTAGATGTAGGACGCTATCCCACTACTCAAGAAGGGCTTAAAGTTTTGTGGGAAGATCATAGTCAACAGATAAAAGGTTGGGATGGTCCTTATCTTCCAAAACCTTTAAAAAAAGATGCGTGGGGTAATCCTTACGTTTATAAGTCTCCCGGTTCAGGTTCTCACCCTTATGAGTTGATGAGTTTAGGGGCTGATGGAAAGGTTGGAGGAACTGGAAACGATAAGGACCTTTCAGTATGGGATAGTGAGTGAATGAAATTATCCAAAAGGTAGTAGAAAAATATAAGATTAAAAAGGAGGATGTTGAAGAGGCTCTTTTTATCCAAAAAAAACACGGGGGTAATTTGTGGAATATTTTGTTAAACTTAGGAATAATCAATGAGGAGCAGTATTACCAGATCTTAAAAGAGTTTTTGGGTTTTAAACTCTTTAGGGAGTTTAAAGGAGAAATTAAGCCTTTTAAAAAAGAAGATGTAAAATTTTTTATTCAGAAGCAGTTTTTACCTTTTTACGAGGATAAAAACAAAATTTATGTAGCTACCCAAAACCCTTTTGACATCTCTATAGTGACTCTTTTAGAACGATCCTTTAAAAAAGAACCCCTTCTATTCTTAGCCACTCCCCAAGAGTTAAAACAGATTAAAAGTGTCTATTATGTGGAAAGAGAAGAAGATATTTTTCAAAAAGGAGGAGATGAAGAGGAAGTTGAAAGATTAAAAGAGTTAGCCTCCGAAGCTCCTGTAATTAAATTAATTAACCAAATAATCTACAAAGCTATAGAAATGAACGCTTCCGATATCCATTTTGAAGCTCAAAAAGACTTTTTAGAAGTTAGAGTTAGAGTTGACGGAATTTTAAGAGTTTTACAATACATTCCTAAAAAATTAAAACCCGCCGTGTTGGCTAGATTAAAACTTCTTTCTAAAATGAATATCTCTGAAACTAGATTACCTCAAGATGGGAGGTTTAGCTTTAATATCTCCTCCTATGAGATCGATTTTAGGGCTTCTACTGTTCCCACTGCATTGGGAGAAAGTTTTGTTTTAAGGATACTAAAAAAAGAAAATAGCTTTTTGGATTTAGATAGTATCGGTTTTGAAAAATATCAAGTGGAAACTTTAAAAAAACTTCTAAAAAAGAAGCAGGGGCTTTTTTTAACGACAGGTCCTACTGGAAGTGGAAAAACCTCAACACTTTATGCCTCTTTAAACTATATCAATGAGAAATCTATCAAAATCATAACCGTTGAAGATCCAGTAGAGTATCAGCTAGAAGGAGTAAATCAAATCCCTATCAAGCCTTCTATAAATCTCACCTTTGCAAATGTGTTGCGCTCAATCTTAAGACAAGACCCTGATGTAATAATGGTAGGAGAGATTCGAGATAAAGAGACTGCAGAGATAGCAATTCAAGCTTCCTTAACAGGGCATCTAGTTCTTTCCACTCTCCATACCAATAGTGCTTTGGGTTCTATCTCTAGACTTGTGGAGATGGGGGTGGAGTTTTATCTTCTTAAAGCTTCTATAATTGGATTGATGGCTCAAAGATTGATCAGAAGGTTATGTCCCTATTGTAAAGAGAAGGAGCCTACACCTCATCTACATCTAGATAAAAATTATCTAGATCACCTCAAACTAGAGTCAGTTTCTACCTACAAACCAAAAGGGTGTCCTAAGTGTAATTTTAGCGGTTTCTTAGGAAGAGTTCCTGTTACGGAGATAGTCCCCTTTGATGAAGAGGTGATAAAGCGAATAGAAAAAGATATAAATTTTAACAATCTAAGAGAACTTGGTATAGTCTCTTTAAAAGATCACGCAACTTCAAAATATCTCCAAGGGTTAATCTCTTATGAAGATTTAATAAGGTTTGTAGATTGAAAGAAGTAGAGATCCACTATATTGCGATCTATCCTACTGGAGAAGAGATTAAAGCTTTATATGTTGGAACTTTAGAGGAATTTTCAGAATTTATAAAAGAGAATGAGTTAACTTTAGTTGATTTTTCTATAAAAAAGGCTCAATTAAAAAAGGGAAAAGTCAATTTAGATGATATTTTGGTATTGGTAGAGGAGCTTCACTATTTAATAGGCTCAGGAGTTCACGTAGATAACGCCTTAAGAAGTATAAACAAAGGAGTAAAAAAAGAATCTTTACATCTAGTAATAGAAGAGATGATAAACCTTTTAAAAGAGGGAAATCTATTTTCTGTTAGCTTTTCTAAAGCCCTTAAGAAAGAAAATATTGAACTAGATAAACTCTCTTTAAGTTTTATCGAATCAGCAGAAGAGATAGGAAATTTACAACTAGGCTTAAAACAGCTTCTAGATTACCTTAAATTTAAAAAGAAGATTAGACAAGATGTAAAACAAGCTTTGGCCTATCCACTTTTTCTTTTAGGAATGAGTATTCTAGTAATTTTATTTATCGTTTTTGTTATAGTCCCTAAATTTACTCAAATGTTTACCCCTCAAGAGATGGAAAAACTTCCAGCCATCTCCTCGTTTGTTTTAAATGCTGGTGAATTTTTAAAAGAAAACTTCTTTTTTGTAGTGATTTCTATTTTTTCTCTCTTTTTTCTACTTTACCTTTTAGGACAAAAGATTAAATGGATTGAATTACTCTCTAAACTTCCTATTTTTAATACCATTATCATCAATCTCCAGCTAAGTATAGTCTATAGCGCATTGAGCAAAATGTTAGAAGGGGGAATGGAGTTAGATAGAGCTTTAGCAAAAATAGCTAAAATGAATATTTTAAAAGAGTTGAAAGCCCTCTTCACTAACGCCTACAACGGCTTGAAAAAAGGGAAAAAGTTAAGTGACCTTTTTTCTATTACTAAGTTGGTACCTTCAAATGATGTATCTTTAATCTCCGCAGGAGAAAACAGTGCTAATTTAGCAGAGGTGTTTGATTCTTTGGCAAAAAAAAAGGTAGAGCTTTATTCTTTAGAGATAAAAAAACTTCTTAGTTTCTTAGAACCTGCCATTATTGTAGTGTTAGGACTTTTTATCGCTTTAATAGTAACAGCTTTGATGTTAGCTGTGATGAGTATAACCGATATTGGGTAAAGATGAAAAAAGGGTTTACCCTTGTAGAGCTTTTGGTGACCTTTTTGATTTTGGGTTTTTTGGTAAGTATGGTCGCTCCGTGGGGGAGTAAGATGTATGAAAAATTTCAAAAGAAGTTGCAACAGCACCAACTCAATAGCTTAGTTAAAAAATCTATCTACAAAGCGGTTTTAGAGGATAGAGAAATCGAAATTAAACTAAAGGATAAGATTATCTTTATCAACCCTAAAGGGTTTGTGAGTGAGAAAAAGCTCGATTCTCGTTGAGGTAGTTATCTCTATTGCTATCTTATTTCTAGCGGTAGCAGTAAGTGTTAATATCTCCATTTTTATCAATAAAGAGCTTCAAAAAGAAGAAAAACTCCAAAAGAAGTTTATAGAGATAATGAATATAAAAGAGTTTTTAGGTTTACAAAAGGGACTGTGTACTCAAGAGATGGAGATAGGATTTACCCTAAATGGGAAGGAATACAAAAGTAGATGTGAAGAGATAACTCAAAAACTGGTATATAGTGAACTTGGAACTAAAAGAGTTTCTCTTTTTAAAATTAGGGTAATGAGCAACAAAGAGGAACTTCTCTCCTTTTTTAAAAGCGTTGTAGAAAATGCTCGCTAGAAAAGCGGTTACTCTAATTGAACTTTTAATCTCTGTAGCTCTTTTATCTTTGCTCCTTTACACCTCTTTTTTAGCTTATAGAATGCAGTTAAGAATTTTTGAACCTAAAAAAGCTAAAACCTCTTTGGATTGGTTAAACTATAAACGGCTTAAAGAATCTATCGAATCGATGCGATATTATGTAGTCTATCCACAACAAGAGGAAGATTTTATCTTAAACAAGGTTGTAAAAACCTCTTTCTATTTTCAAGGAACTCCTACCTCTTTCTCTTTTATTACCAATAACGCAATTGTAAACCCTAACCACGATTCTTTAGTAAAAATTGAGTGTAAAGATAAAAAACTTCTCTATACAGAAGAACCTCTTTTTAAAAAGATGGATTTTTTAAACCCAAATTTCACAGAGCTAGCAAAACAGTTAACTCTAGCAACAGATATAGATTGTTCTTTTAACTATAAA
>JAADFB010000019.1 GCA_013153095.1 Campylobacterota bacterium
GTGTGTATGAAAAATTATATCATAACTTAGATGAAAAGTGGATTTACTCTTTTAGAGCTGGTTTTTACCTTAGTGCTATTAGGAATTATTTCCTCTATAGCGTTTGTAAAGTTTTTCGATCTTTATAAGGAGAGTGAAGTCTCTATTGCTCATTCCTTTGCAGCGACTTTAACTAGAACTGTTGGAAACTCTTTATGGTCTAAATCTCTTGCTATGGGAGCAGGAGGAAGTATAAAGTACGATTTGGATAACGATCATAGTAAGTTTTATGGTAGAAGTTTAGAAAGTTATGTAACTATTCCAAGTTATTTTGATAAAAATAGTGTAGATTTTAGTAGATGTGTAAAAAGTGGAGAGAGCGCAGCCCCTTTTATTAAGAAAAGTAAAGGGGGACATTTCAACATTTTTTGTAGAGATGGAAATGTTACTACCGCTCCTTTTTTCGTAGCGTATGAGGGTGAAGTTTATGAGTTTTAAAAAAGGGTTCACACTAATTGAAATAATTTTTGTGTTGGTAGTGATAGGGATACTTGCCTCTTTAGCCCTTCCAAAATTTGGAGAAACTTTAAACCAAGCCGATTTAGTAAGCGCAAGGGCAAAAGTTGCCGCTATTAGAAATGGATTAGAGATTTACAAAAGTAAACATCTTCTTTTAGGTGAAGACCCCTATCCTCCTTTGCTAGAAGATGATAGTCAACATCTCTTTAGTAACGTTCTCTCCACTCCTACCACTCCCTCCAACAAACGGGGGGGATGGGAAAGAGATTCTTCCAATCCAAAACGGTATAGGTATTATTTAGGGACTGATAGTTATTTAGTCTTTGAGTATGATGATCAAGCCGGAACATTTAAGTGTATCGATTCAACTTTAAATAATACAGATGAGATCTGTAACACTTTTTAAATGAACTATTACACCGTCGCACTTTTAAATAAACCTCTCCTTTTAGCCTATAAAAGCGGATTAAAGCTCCAACCGGGATCGATAGTTTTCGTCCCGGTTAAGGGTAAACCTCACAAAGGTGTAATCATAAAAGAGTGTACAAAACCCTCTTTTAAATGTGAAGAGATTTTAAAAGTGGAGGAGGAGTTCTATTTTTCTAAAGAACAGCTCCATCTAGCTAGATTTATCTCCACTTACTATTTTAGTGAGTTAGGGGAAGCGTTATCCCTTTTCGTACCTTTTTCCAAAAAACAAGAAAACCACTTTAGGAAGGTAGAGAAAGAGATACCCCTCTCCTTAACTCAAAAAAAAGCGCTAAGTTTTTTAAAAAAAAATAGAATCTCTTTACTTTTTGGAGATACCGGAAGTGGGAAGACTCAAATTTATATGAGTTATTTCAAAGAGATATTAAATCAAGGCAAACGTGCTATCTTCTTGATGCCTGAAATCTCTTTAACTCCCCAGATGGAGAAAAGGTTAAAAGAGTTTTTTGATGAGAGGGTAGTGGTTTGGCATAGTCAATTAACAAAAAAACAAAGAGAAAAAGCGGTAGAAAAAATTTATAGTGGAGAGGCTAAAATTGTAGCTGGACCTAGAAGCGCCCTTTTTCTTCCCATAAAAGATTTAGGTTTAATTGTAGTAGATGAGGAACACGATGAAAGTTATAAAGCCCAAAACCGTCCTAGGATAAACGCAAAAGATTTAGCCGTTTATATTGGAAGTAAATTTGATGTTCCGGTAGTCTTAGGAAGTGCTACTCCTAGTGCGGTAAGTTATCATCGCTATCCTTTCTTTAGACTTAAAGGTAGCTTTTTTAAAGGAAAGAGAAAGTTTATTTTTAAGCCTAATCTAGATTCTCTCCTTTTTGTTGAGTTAAAAAAAGTTTTAGAAGCTAAAAAGCAAGCTTTAATTTTTGTTCCAACTAGAGCCAATTTCAAATACCTCATCTGCCAAGATTGTGGAGAAGCGATAAAGTGTCCCCACTGCGATGTAGGAATGAGTGTTCATTTTGATAAGCGCGCTTTAATTTGTCATTATTGCAATTTTAGCGAGTATATTCCACGAGTTTGTCCTAGTTGCTATAGTTCTCAACTTAGCACTTCTCGAGTAGGGACTACGGAGATTGTAAACACCTTGCAGGAAAAATTCCCGGAAGCAAAAATTGTCAAATTTGATAAAGATACTATCTCTACCCATAAAAAACTGGTAAAAACTTTAAAAGAGTTTGAGGAAAAAAAGATCGATGTTTTAGTAGGTACTCAAATGCTTTCTAAAGGTCACGACTATCCCGATATAGCCTTAGCGGTGATTTTGGATATAGATTACCTTTTAGCTCAAGCCGATTTTAGAGCTAGGGAGAAAGCGTTATCTTTATTTTTACAAGTTGCAGGAAGAGCTGGAAGAAAAGAGGATGCCACCGTATTGGTTCAAACTAGAAATGCGGAATTTTTTAAACATTACCTAGATTATGAGAGATTTTTAAAAGATGAGTTAAAACTTCGGCAAGACCGTTATCCCCCTTTTGTAAGGATGGCACAACTCCTTTTTAGCCACAAAAGAAAAGAGAAGGCAAGGATAGCGATGGAGGAGATGGTGGAAGGTTTGAAACAGTTTAAAGAAGTTGAGATTGTAGGTTATGGAGAAAGTGCAATAGAAAGAATTGCAGGGAAGTTTCGCTACCACATCCTTCTAAAATCAAACTCTTCAAAAGCCCTAATTAACGCTATTTACAAAACTAAACACCCTTTATGTGAAGTGGATATGGATCCGTTGAATTTGTTATAATGAATATAAAAAGTGGAGGAGATGAAACGGTACCCAACTAAAAAAATTTATGTAGGAAATGTCGCAGTAGGGGGCGATGCTCCTATTAGTGTCCAATCTATGACTTTTAGTAAAACTTCTAATGTAAAAGATACTTTAAATCAGATAACTCGACTCTATCTTGCTGGAGCAGATATTGTAAGAGTAGCAGTTCCTCAAGTAGAAGACGCCTTAGCTTTAAAAACTATAAAAAAATACTCTCCTCTTCCTATAGTTGCCGATATCCATTTCAATTACAAATTGGCCTTAATAGCTTCAGAAGTGGTAGATTGCATCAGGATTAATCCGGGGAATATCGGCTCCAAAAAAAGGATAAAAGAGGTTGTAAAAGCGTGTAAAGAGCGAAAGATTCCTATTAGAATCGGAGTCAATGCTGGAAGTTTGGAAAAAGAGATAGAGCAAAAGTATGGGGCTACCGCTCAAGGGATGGTGGAAAGTGCATTATACCATATAAAACTGTTGGAAGATTTAGATTTTACCGATATTAAAGTGAGTCTAAAAGCTAGTGATGTTCCTAGAACGGTAGAAGCTTATAGAAAACTCCGTCCTTTAGTAGAGTACCCTTTCCATTTAGGGGTAACAGAGGCGGGAACTGTGTTTCACGCTACGATAAAGAGTGCTATCGGAATAGGGGCATTGCTGGTTGATGGAATTGGAGATACTCTTAGAGTTTCTATTACAGGAGAGTTGGAAAAGGAGATAGAGGTTGGAAAAGCGATCATAAAAGATAGCGGAAGAGCTAGTGAAGGAGTTAATATTATTAGCTGTCCAACCTGTGGAAGGATAGAAGCGGATTTAGTTAAAGCTGTGGCTGAGGTTGAGGAGAAAACTAAACATATCAAAGAACCTTTAAACATCTCGGTAATGGGGTGTGTAGTTAACGCCATTGGAGAAGCAAAGGAGGCGGATGTAGCTATTGCATATGGGAAAGGAACAGGGTTGATTATGGTGAAGGGTGAAGTTGTTGCCAAACTTCCAGAAAATAAGCTAGTGGATCGCTTTTTAGAAGAGGTTGAAAAACTAGCTAAAACCAAACAAAGGGGTTAGCCGTGGAAGCACTACTTTACAATTTAGATATAGAGCGGGCAGTTTTAAGTTCTATCTTTTTCAATCCCCGAATCTATGAAGATGTAGCGGGAGTGTTGGAGCCTAAAGATTTTTTCTACTCTTTTTATAGAGAGATTTTTCAAACTATGGAAGAGCTTTTTCAAGAAGACCTTCCTATCGCAGAAGAGTTTGTAAAAGATCGGCTTATCTCTAAAGGAAAGTTTAAAGAGGATGAGTTTTTAGAAATTTTAGCTACTAACCCTTTAAAATCGACTCTAGAAGCTTATTTAAAAGAGTTAAAAGAAAAATCTACTAGAAGAGAGTTGGTTAACCTAACCTCAACTATTAGGGAGATGAGTGCAAAAGAGGGGGAGGTTTTAAAAATTATCGATGAAATTCAATCTCAAATATATAGAATAGCCACTCAAACCTCCTCTAGAGAGTTCAAGGATTCTAAACAGGTGGTAAAAGATACGATCCAGCACCTTTTACGTTTAAAGGAGAGAAAAAATCGGATTTTAATCGGGTTAGATACCGGGTTTGAAGAGTTAAATATAAAAACAGCAGGTTTTAACTACGGAGATTTGATTATTATTGCAGCTAGGCCTTCGATGGGAAAAACGGCTTTTAGTTTAAATATTGCCCAAGCAGCCCTGGATAAAGGGAAAGGGGTGGTAATTTTCTCTTTAGAGATGCCCGCAGAACAGTTGATGCTAAGAATGATGAGTGCAAAAGCTTCTATCCCTTTACAAAACCTTAGGACTGGAAATTTAGAAGATCCCCAATGGGCTGAAATTAGTCGCTTAAGTGATTACTATTCCAAAAAGAAACTTTTTATCGATGATGATGGAAGTATAAATGTACACCAGTTGAGGGCAAAGCTTAGAAAACTGAAAGCGCAACATCCAGAAATAGAATTAGCTATAGTGGATTATTTACAGCTTATGGCGGGGAGTACAACAAAAGAACGCCATTTAGAAATAGGAGAAATTAGTAGAAACTTAAAGATGTTGGCTAGAGAGTTAAATATTCCTATTATCGCTCTTTCCCAATTGAACCGCTCTTTAGAAAGCCGAATTAATAAGCGTCCACTTCTAAGTGATCTTAGGGAATCTGGGGCTATTGAGCAAGATGCGGATGTGATTTTATTTATCTACCGAGATGATGTTTATAAGTTAAAAGAGGAAAAAGAAAAGTTTGAAAAAGATAAGAGCAAAGGGGAGTTAAATAATAAACCTCCTATCGAAGAGAAAAAGGTAGAAAAAGCGGAAATTATTATAGGAAAACAAAGAAATGGACCTACAGGGGTAGTTAATCTCTACTTCCATAAAGAGTATGTAAAATTTTCTCCTCAAGAGTCTGAAACTATTAGAGAAGATTTAGCTGTTGATACAAAAATAGAGGTTCATTCCTACTCTTCGTGATCGCTCCTGCACCCCTTTTTATCTCCTATAAAGAACGGATAGTAGCTTTTATAGTTTTGCTGTTGATCTTTGTAGGTACTCTTACTAAAGAGTACCTACGCTATACTCGGTTAATAGGTTCTAAGCAACGTATAACTGCCCAAGTTATCTATCAATATAAGAAGGGGAGGAAGTGGGTTTTAAAATTAAAAACGACCGATGGAGACCTTTTTTATACTACCAGTTATGAGGATTTAAAAAATTTACGGGGTAGATGGGTTGAGGTGTTAATATTTTCCACTAAAAAACCTCCCTCCTTTTTGGATTTTTTAAAACAATCCTTTTATCTTCCAAGCTATCTTTTATCTCTTTTGCCTGAAAAAGATAAAGTTATCACTTCTATCCAGCAACAACATCAAGACCCTTTTTTTAAACAACTTTTTACAGCCCTTTTTACCGCTTTTCCGATGGAGAGAGACAAAAGAGAATATCTTTCTAGATGGGGAGTAAATCATCTTGTAGCTATTAGTGGTTTCCATTTAAGTTTAATAAGCTCTTTTGTCTCTTTTTTGATAATTTTCTCCTTAAAACCTTTTTGGGAAAAGTTTTTTCCCTACTTGAATTTAACTTTCTATGCCATTTTAATCTCTTTAGGAGTTGTGTTTGGGTATGTTTTTTTCTTGGGAGCTGTTCCCTCGGTAATTAGATCGCTTGTGATGTTGGTCTTGGGGGTATTGTTATATTTTAGACATCTAAAACTTTTAAGCTTTGAAACCCTTTTTTGGGTAGTTTTAATCGTGTTAGCTCTCTTTCCTTCTTTTCTTTTTTCTGTAGGATTTTGGTTTTCTGTAAGTGGAGTTTTTTTAATCTATCTTTTTCTTCATCATTTTTCTAACCTTTCTAGATGGAAACAGTTCCTTTTTATCCATTTTTTTCTCTTTTTTGGGATGCTTCCTTTATCGCTGTACTTTTTTAAGGGGTTTTCCTTTTCTATGCTTTTTTCTCCCTTTTTAACGATGCTTTTTTACCTTTTTTACCCTTTAGAGCTGCTTTTGCATCTACTTGGATATGGGGGAGCTTTGGATCCTCTTCTTTCTTTTTTGAAGGAGGGGAGTGAAATGGTGAGAGTAGAGTTTAGCTTTTTAGAGCTTTTCCTGTACCTCTTGGGACTCTTCTTTAGTATCTTTTTTCGCTTCATACTCTACCTCACAGCATTCGCCTTGGGCGTAGATCTGATTCATAAGATAGCATAATTTAAATCCGTATAGATAGATCATCCAAGAAATATAGATCCACAAGAAAAAAAACATAATTGCGCTAAAAGAGCCGTACATTGTGGAGTAAGTCTTACTATAGACTACGTAATATACAAATACATTCTTACTAATGTCCCAGATAAAAGATGCTATAAACGAGCTATATAACGCTGCACGAGGACTTATCCAAGCTGTAGAACTTATTTTGTAGGTTATAAAAAATATAGCCCAAATGATTAAGTAAGGAAAAATCCCTAAAAAATCGATCCAACTGGTGTAATGGTAGCTGTTTAGAAAAGATTGAAATTGGGTGGAAAGATAAAAGGAGAGTACCAATCCAATTGGGGCTAAAGTCATCAACGTCCAATAAACGGTAATAGAATCCCAAAAAGTTCTAGGTTTAGTTTTAAAAATTTTGTTAGCGATATATTCGTAGCTATGAAAAAACATAATAGAAGCAAAAATTACAAACACAAAGCCGATAATCCCTAACTTAGAGCTGTTACGCAAAAAGGTATCGATATACCCGGTAATTTGTTCCTGTTGAGTTGGGATTAGATTGGAAAAGATGAAATTTTTGATCTTTTCGTAATAGTTCTCAAAACTGGGTAGTCGAATGAAGATAGAAAAAGATACTAAAAGTAGTGGAATAACTGAAAAAATAGTATGGAAACTTAAAGAGGAGGCGTAAAGGGAAATATCGGGATCGTATAGCTTTAAGAGGAACTCTTTTATTTTCTTTACCATTTAAAAATTATAGCCGATTTTAGTTAAAAATTTGCAAAAGAGGGGGCTATTTTACTTTTAGTCTTTTGCACTAAAATTTATTAAAAAATATTCCTTAAAACGCTTGACATTGTTACTTTAATCTTATATAATTTTGTTCGCAAAAACCTAAATAAGGAGCTAGAAAATGGCAGCAGAAAGACTTAAAGAGAAGCAAGAGGTAACCCAAAAGGTTCAGCAAGCAAAAAAAGATTATGTAGAGAAAGAGGACAAGAAAGTCTCAACTGAAGCTGCAGAAGCGGTTAATATGGTGGTTGAGGTAATAAAACACCTCCAAGAGAAAAATAAAGAGAAAGCGTTAGAAACTATTGAAAAAGTTTTAGGAAAACTTGAAGTTTTAATCGCTAGAGACCCAAGTTTACAGCTAGTTCCTGTAAATGTTCAAGAGCAAGTTGTAGATTTCCCTGGAACTGTAGATGATATCCTTGAAATTAAAAAAGTGGTAAAAGAGTTAATCGACGAGGGAGAGCTTCAAAAAGCTAGAGATATTATGTTAAACCTAGCAAGTGAGCTTGATATTTTCGTTACCGCGTTACCGATTGGAACTTATCCAGCTGCAATCAAAGTTATTATCCCATTAATTGAACAAGAAAAGTATGAAGAAGCGATCGCGTTGTTGGTTGAGGTATTAGAGACTTTAGTAGTTGAAAAGATAGTAATTCCTCTTCCAATTCTAAGAGCAGAGCAAGCGATTGAGAGAGCTAGCGAACTTACTAAAGATAAAGAAGATGCAAATAAAGAGGAGTTGAAAGAGCTTCTTGAGTATGCAAAAGAACAACTTCTATTAGCTCAAGCTCTAGGGTATGGTAAGATTTCTGAAGATTATAAACCACTCCTTGAAGAGATCGAAAAAATCGAACAGATTTTAGATACAGATCAATCTACTAAGAATATCTTTGAAACTCTAAAAGAGAAACTGCAAACGTTTATGGGCGGATTTAATAAAGTTAAAGAGCCTACTCAAATGCCTAAAGCTTCTAACAGTTCTCAAGAAGAGCAGCAACAAACTTCCCAACAGCAACAATCTAATAGCTAATTCCTCTTGATGCGAGCATCTTCCTAATCGCTCGCATCTGAGAGTTTTTATTCCTACACCAGGTAGGAGCTAGTAAAGAATCATCATCTATTCCCGCGGTAACTCGTTGAACTATCATCTCTTTGGGTAAAAGCTCAAACGCTTCCCCTAAGACTTCCAAATACTCCTCTTGAGAGATAGGGGTAAATCTACCTTTTTGATACTCTAATGCTAAAGCTGTATTCTTAACGACATAGAGCGGATGAAATTTTATACTATCAATTCCCCACTCTATAGCTTTTTTTACACTTTCTAACATCATCTCTTGAGTTTCACCCGGTAAACCAAAAATTAGGTGTCCACAAACGTTTAAACCTTTAGCTTTAGTTTTTTTGATCCATTTTTGGATATTATGGCTATCGTGTCCTCTATTTATCCGTTGCAGGGTTTCATTAAAAACGCTTTGTATTCCATACTCCACCCATACCTCATACTTTTTTGAAAGATCTACCAAAAAATCTAACACCTCATCATTTACGCTATCGGTTCTAGTACCTATGCTAATTCCTATACAATTAGGTTGTTCTAAAGCGTATAAATAGAGTGTTTTTAAGGTTTCTATAGGGGCGTAGGTATTTGTAAAAGCTTGGAAATAGGCTATAAATTTTTTATATCCTAGTTTAGAGTATTGGTTAGCGGTTTGAGAATATTGTGTTTTTATTTGTGAAAGCTGTAAATTTAGAATCGGATTCTCTTTTAAAGAGGGGTTTAGAAAAAACTTTCTACTTTTGGAAAGATTTGGACTAAAAGATTCATTCTCACAAAAAGTACAACCACCCCTAGCTACAGTCCCATCAATATTTGGGCAGGTAAAACCGCTTAAACCCAGAGGTATCTTTTTTACTTTTGTTTTGAATTTCCTTTTTAAATATCTTCCAAAAGTTAAAACTTCTCTAGTTTTGCTCATTTTTGTTCTTTATAGGGTAGTTTCCATCAAAACACGCCATACAGTAACTTAAATCGTTTCCAACACTTCTAAGTAATCCATCAATTGAAAGGTAGGCTAATGTATCTGCTCCAATGTAGTTTTTGGTCTCCTCTATGCTGTATTTTGAACTAATAAGTTCCTCTTTAGTGGGAGTATCCACTCCATAATAGCAAGGTCCAACCGTTGGAGGAGCGGAAATTCTCATATGAACCTCTTTTGCTCCAAACTCTTTTAAAATTCCTACAATCTTTTTGCTAGTAGTTCCTCTTACAATACTATCATCGATAACTATTAACCGTTTTCCTTGGATAATATTTTTAATTGGATTAAGTTTCATCTTAACTTTTAGGTCTCTAATCTCTTGAGTAGGCTCTATAAAAGTTCTTCCAACGTAGTGGTTTCTAATAATTCCTAATTCAAACGGTATCTTGCTCTCTTGAGCATAACCTAGTGCTGCTGCAACTCCGCTATCGGGAACTGGAACAACTAAATCCGCTTCAACCGGATACTCTTTAGCTAATTCTCTTCCCATCGCTTTTCTAAGTTTATAAACGCTTTTTCCAAAGATTTGGCTATCAGGACGTGCAAAGTAGATAAATTCAAAGATACATTTATGGGGAGTTGGTTGAAACACTTGGATACTTTGAGGCTCTTTACCCTCTTCAAAAACTAACAGCTCTCCCGGTCTAACATCTCTAACATATTCAGCCCCAATTAGATCAAAAGCGCAAGTTTCACTTGCTACTACCCAGCCTTCTTGCAACTTGCCTAAAGAGAGAGGTCTAAAACCAAAAGGGTCTCTCATTGCAAACATCTTTTTTCTACTTAATACAATTAAAGAGTAAGCCCCTTCAATCTTGTGCAAAGCCTCGATAATCCTATCGTAAAGCTGTTTTTTACTACTTCTTGCGATGAGGTGGATCAAGTTCTCCGTATCCATAAAGGTTTGAAAGATAGCCCCTTGGGAAATTAACTCTTTCCTGACTTCTTTAGCATTTGTCAAATTCCCATTATGTACAACTGCAATCTGTCCTAAATCGTATCTAGCAAAGATAGGTTGCGCGTCTAAAACCGAAT
>JAADFB010000079.1 GCA_013153095.1 Campylobacterota bacterium
CGATTGGAGGAGGTACTTTTTTAAAGATATCGGCTAACACATCTTTAGCAACTCCCCAGTTATCCATTCCCTCCTTCCAAACCTTATCACTTGGTTTTAGCTGTCCAATCTTTGCCATCTCCTCTAATTGAGAAAGAGGATAGGGACCGGTAGGCTTTTTACCTTTTGCAATATAATAGCTTTCCTCTAGCGGGGGAGGGGTAGCTTTACTCTCATTTTTTTTAAACATCTCCTCAGCCATCGCCATCCCCGCACCTAATCCAATTAGATCACTAGCCGTTCCACCTTTTTCTAGCCCTTGGGCGCCTTTGTATTTGATATAGGTGTCCATATCTCCAATAATAGTTTGGGCGCTCTTTTCATCTAACGCCTTTTCCACCTCTTTAGGTAAGGAAACGTTTTCAATTAAGAGCTTTTCCAGTTTTAACCCGTACTCTTCAAAGTAGGGTTGCAACAGCTCTTGAATCTTTCCGCTAAGCTCCCTATAATGTTTAGCCAACTCAATTACCGAAATCCCACTTTTGGCCAAAACTGCAGGAAGGTTAGCTAAAATCAGATTGGAGAGTTGATCTTTTATCTCGTCAGTAGTTACATACCCATCGGTTCCTACAACCTCCTCTAAAAATTTGGCCGGATCAACCACTCTAATCTCATAAGTTCCATAAGCTCTAACCCTCACAGGTCCAAAAAGAGGGTCGTTGATGATGATGGGGCTTTTGGTGCCCCATTTTAGATCGCTAAATCGGCGAGTGTTGATAAAGTAAACTTCAGCTTTAAAGGGAGACTCAAACCCGTGATCCCAGTGTTGAATACTGGTTAAGATAGGTAGGTTTTTTGTCTCCAACTCATACGTTCCAGGACCCAAAACGTCAGCAATTTCACCTTCACTTACAAAAACTGCAACCTGAGAAGGTCTTACAATAAGTTTAGCTCCGTACTTTATCTCATTTCCCTGACGATCGAAGCGGTAGACGATCGTATCTCTTGAATCGTCTAACCACTCGATAACATCGATAAACTGACCTCGAAGCCAATCAAAAAGCCCCATCCTTTAGTCTCCCCGCTTTTGATCCTCTGGGCGACGTTTTTTGGCTTTAGCAGCTATCTTTTTAGATTCTTCTTGCACTTTTTTTAAAAGCTCTTTCCATTTTTCTACCAACTGCTTCATTTTTTCTCCTTGTTTCATTATTTCACCTCCTGTAATGGTTTTCCTTCAATTTCAGCTTTTTTAGCTTTAACAGATACCAAAGCTTCTTTAAGCTCATTTTCTAACTTCTTAAGCTCTTCAGCCGCCATAACTCTAGCCCGTTTACCCTCTTCTGCAATCTGTAACGATTCGTTAAGGGTTTCAATTAAAGTCTGGTTAGCTTTTTTTACACTTTCAATATCGAAAACTCCCCGTTCAATTTGAGTTCTAACCTCTTTGTTTGCCTCTTGAAGAGCTTTCGCGTTCTCTTCCAACAACTCATTGGTTAAATCGGTGGCCGCTTTTAAAGATTTAGCTGCGTCTTTACTTCGATAGATTGTGATAACCTGAGCTAACTGATTTCTCCAAAGCGGAATGGTATTTACAATAGTTGAGGTAATTTTGTTAATTAAAGCTTTATCGTTTTCTTGAATTAATCTAATACTGGGCAAAGCTTGCATCGCCACCTGTCTAGAAAGTTTTAAATCGTGAACCCTTCGCTCTAAATCGTCTCTAAAATCTTTAGCCTCTTTTAGAAGTTGAATATCTAAAAGGTCTCCACTTTTAGCTTTCTCCTCATATTGGGGAATAACCTTTTCATCCAACTCTTTTAATTTCTCTTCCCCCGCTTGGATATAAAGCTCTAGCTGTCTAAAGTAGTCTAAATTTGCTTCGTAAAGCTTTTCTAAAGCTATCACATCGCTAGTTAGTTTAGATTTATGCTTTTCTAGCTCATTGGCTATCATATCGATTTGATCTTTTACCTCTTCATACTTTTGGATCGCTTCCGCAACTGGAGAGGAGATACCAAAAAGCTTTTTCCACCAAGGTAATTCTTCTGGACGAAGTTCTGAAATATCAAACCCTCGTAAGGTAGAGATCATCTTATTTAACGACTCTCCTGCCGCACCTATATCTTTGTTTTTAACTCCCTCAATCATTTGGGTAGAGATTTCATCCAGTTTCTCTTGAGCTTCAACTCCAAAAAAGATAATAGAGTTGCGATCTTTTATATCTAATTTACTCTTTATCTCCTCTATCTTTGCCTTTTCTTGCTCATCCACTGGAGCTAAAGGTTGCTCTTGATATTCAACGATCGCCTTTTCGATCTTCTCTTTAACCTTCGTGTCCATTGCCATCCTTTACTCTTTGATTTGGGTATCTAAGGTTTCAAGCTTAACCTCATACTCAAACGTTCCTTTCGCTTTAACTCTCTCTAACTCCTTATTAAACCGTTTTTCTACATCATCCATTAGATGGTATAACGCCTCTTTTTGACCCGGTTTTAGGCTCTCTTCAACTTTTACATAGGAGTTTGTAACATCGTATACCGAATCCAAAAATACCACTAAAAATTTTCGTAAATCGCGAATATACATCGGTTTTTTTTCCAATTCTTTTACCACTGCGTTCGCTTTTTTTAGCGTTTCTCCTACCCGTTTGCGAAGCTCGTAGTTTTTGATTTTGTAACGAAGTTGTTGAGTTTTAGCTATCTTTTCTTTTGCCTCTTTCAAAGTTTTTAACGCTAACTCTACGCTTACATCGCCGGTATTTGGAATCTTATCTTTTGCTGGATCAAACCCATACCACAGATAATACCCAGTAAACGCAATAGCTCCTAAAAAGAGTGATTCCAAAATGTTTTGTTTAGCTAAAAAAAGTGAAGAGTAAAAGACTGCAACCGCTAGGGTAAACGCTCCAAAAAGTTTATAAGGAATTTTTGGAGCTTTTGCAAAAGTGCTGTTTTGGTACTCAAACTCTTGGGCAAACCCTTTTTTACTAAAGTAAAAAGCTAGAAGGTATAAAAGAAAAGAGAAAAGGTTTAAAAAAAATCCTTTGATATTTAATGTTACTAAGGCAAACAAAATTGAAATTAATGGGGGGATTAAAAAAAGGTAAAGGAATAACCCAAACCGTTTGGTTGGTAACATCTCAGGATTATATCTTTTAACGACAGCCATCTTATCCCTTTATTAAGTAAACCAGAGGATACCAGCTAGCTATCCCCGCACTTAAAACCAAAAAAAAGAATCCAAAAAACTTTTTTAAAAACTGTGCCATTTTCCACCTTTTATAACCCCTCGCACGGTTCCGCGGAATATTATACCCTCATAAAGTGAATCGGTTGTAAGAGTAAATTCACTGTTAGGATCAAATACAACCAACTCTGCTAAATATCCCTCTTTTACTTTTCCCATTCTTTTATTTAGAAATTTAGCGGGTGCTAAGGAGGCTAGGTTTAATACTGTGGAGAAGGGAATATTTAACTCTTCTACTAAAAAAGTGTAAAGGAGTGGAAGGTAAAAGCTTAAGGAGTCGATTCCAAAACTGGCTTCATTAAAGCTTAAATTTTTACTTACGGTAGATTTAGGAGAGTGGAGAGAGGTTAAAAGGTCTATTTTTTCTAATGAGCTTAATAAGGACTCCTCCTTTTCTCGAAGCGGAGGGGAGAGCTTTGCTAAAGTGTTGTAACCATAACACGCGGTATCGTCTAATAAAAGGTGATGAATAGAAACCTCAGCAAAACAGAGTTTACAATTGGAGATTAATTCTAAAGATTTTAAAGTGGAAATAGCTTTAAAAATAACCGGAACTTCATAATATTGGCTGTATTGAATAACTTTTGCAACCTCCGCCCACTCTTCTAGCTTACTAATTCCTCCAAGCCCCAATTTAAAAGAAACCTCTCCCTCATTCATCACTCCTACATCTCTAAAAACTTTGTTACTTGGCTCAATATGGAGAGGTACCGAATACATCTTTGCATATTCAAACACCCTTGCTAGAAGGTAGGGGTTGATATCGGAGGTTGTATAAATGCTCAATCCACCTTTTTTTAGTAAAATGGCGATTTCACTTAATCTATCTTCCTCTTTTAAAGCCCCTATTAGCGGATAAATATCTACAAGGGTGTTACTATTTTTTACAAACTCTAACGATAACTCATCACAAATACACGGTTTAGGAATTAACGCTACCGCGCCAACCCCTCCCTTTAGGGCGTCCTTATCCAACTTATCAAATTGGGTAAGTTGAACATTTAAATCCACCAACAAAGGAAGAAGGTAATTTTCACCAATATCTATAACTTCTTTATCATTTAATCCCTTCCCAACAGCTTCAATAACTCCATCTTTAATTAAAATATCTTGGACTGTTTCATCAACCAGTTTTGCGTTTTTAATAAGCATCTTTTGCTCTTTGTAAAATCTCAACAAACTCTTTAGGCCCTTTAAACCCAACTACTCTTAAATTCCTAATCTCCTTTCCGTTGCGATCAAAAAATAAAATGGCAGGGGGACCAAAAATCCCAAAATGGGATAGAATCTCTTTATCTTCAGCAGAGTTTTTAGTTACATCCACCTTTAAAACTTCAAACTCTTTTAGTTTTGCTTGTACTTGGGGATCGCTGAAAGTGATCTCTTCTAACTCCTTACAACTGGTACACCATTTAGCGCTCACATCTACCATTACCGGCTTTTTAGCCTCTTTTATCTTTTCCAATAACTCTTGAAGAGAGGAAACCTTTTTAAACTCTTGTGGTTGGGTAAGTGCTGGATTAAAGCAATTTACAACTCTAAGGGGATTAAAAACGCTCTTTCCTTCTGTAACACTTCCCACCATCAAAAACACTCCATAGATAAAAAGGATGATCCCTAAACTCTTTTTAAAATATTCAAACCAAGGGGCATCTTTATCCAGCTGTTCTAAGGCTCGTAAGTAGATAGCACTACCAATAAATAGCATTCCCCATAACATCAAGGTGATTGCGGGGGGCAAAATCCTCTCCAACATCCAGATCGCCACTCCCAACATAATCACCCCAAAAATTTTACTTACCGCTTCCATCCAGCCACCCGGCTTTGGCATAAATTTACCCGCTCCAACACCAACCAAGATCAACGGAACTCCCATTCCCAAACTCATAGAAAATAGGGCTAATCCTCCTAAAAAAGCGTTACCGGTTTGTCCAATATAAATTAACGCTCCAGCTAACGGAGGGGCAACGCAAGGGCCTACAATCAGTGCGGATAAAAATCCCATAATCCCAACCCCAATCAAACCGCCTCTACTTCCTGCTACATTGCTAGTTTTACTTAGTTTCGTTTGTAAAGAGGCTGGAAGTCCAATTTCGTAAAAACCAAACATACTTAAGGCTAAGACAATAAAAACTAGTACAAACAGAAGTATCACGATTGGATTTTGGAAAGCGGCTTGAAGATTCGCCCCAAAAAGCCCTGCCAAAACTCCCGCAATAGTGTAAGTTAGCGACATAGAAAGAACATACACCAACGAGTAGATAAACGCTTTTTTAGTGTCCATATTTTTCGCTCCCACAATTAGGGAGGAAAGAATTGGAATCATTGGGAAAACACAAGGAGTTAAAGCCAACAAAAGCCCAAACCCAAAGAAACTAAGAAGTGTTATCCATAAAGAATCATTTTTTAACCTAGAAGCTATGCTCTCCTCTTCAGAGAGGTTAGAAGTGTTAGGGTCGTTAAGATTGGATTTTGGGTTATTTATTTGATAACTTTTCTCCTGAGGCGGGTAACAGACCCCTTTGGAGTTGCACCCCTGATACTTTAAAGTTAAGTTTACCTCCCCAGTAGGAAGTTGATGGAGTGGGATTTTAAAACTTAAATTCTTTTCAAAAATTTCGTTATCGTGTAAGATCAAAAAATCGGGAAGATAAGGCTCTAAATTAAGCTCTTTTCCGTTTGCTAGAAGTTTTAGATGCTTTTTGTAAAGGTAAACTTCTGGCACCATCTCTATTTGAACTTTTAAAAACTCCCCCTCTTTTTGAATGTGAGGCTTATACGCTTTCTCTACAGGAGTTATATTAACCGGTTCAATCTTTCCAAACCCAAATCCAAAAACTAAACTAATACTCAGCAAGAACCCTACCACTGCTTTTACCATCTACACCTCCCCCTTAAGTTTTTTAACCTCTGTGGCAATATCGCTTGATCTCATAAAATGTTCTCCAATTAAAAACGCATCCACGCCAAGATCGTGAAGATATTTTATCTGCTCAAAAGAGCTAATTCCGCTTTCAGCTACAACAATCTTATTTTTTGGAATCAGTGGAACTAACCGTTCACTTAAACTCAAATCCACCTCAAAAGTTTCTAAATTCCGATGATTAATCCCGATAATATCCGCTCCCGCAAAGATCGCTTTAACTAAATCCTTTTTATCGTGAATCTCAACCAACGCCTCCATTCCTAAATGTCTAGTGTAATTTAAAAGCTCTTTTAACTCCTTTCTACCTAACGCTTTAGCTATCAAAAGTACAAAGTCAGCTCCATAAACCAACGCTTCAACCAACTGATACTTATCGATAATAAAATCTTTTCTTAAAAGTGGAAGAGATACATAACGCCTAATTTGGGTTAAATACTCAATATCTCCTTGAAAAAAAAACGGTTCCGTCAACACTGAAAGGGCATTAGCTCCTCCCTTTTCATACTCTTTAGCGATTAAAATGGGATCAAAATCCTCCCTAATCACCCCTTTACTAGGACTTGCCTTTTTAACCTCAGCAATGATTTTGTAGGGATCGTTAGGGGTAGACTTTAAGACTTGATGTACATCTCTAGGAACATAAGGATTGTAAGCTAAACTCCTCCCCAACCATTCTAACCCAAACTCCTTTTTTCGTCTTTCAACTTCCTCTTTTGTCTTTTTTATAATCTCATCTAAAATCACTTATCTCCCTTCACACACCTCTCTATCTCTTTTAGATGTTTTTCCACTTCACTATCCTTAAAACCCATAGAGTAATACACCTTTTTTATAATTTTTAACGCTTCATCACATTTTCCCACCTTGTAATAACCCCACGCTAAGGAATCGAGATAGTAGGGTGAGTTTGGTTCTTTTTTTAAAGCCTCTTTTACCAACTCTATCCCTCTAGGAACATTTAGATCGTGGTCGATATAAAGGTAACCTAGATAGTTTAAATAAACAGGGTCTTTAACTTTCGTGATCGCTTTTTCCAGCTTTTCAACCACATCTTCTAAAATCTCTTTTGGGGCGTTTGGGTTTTTCTCATATTCAAAGATAGCTGCTTCTGCTAGATAACGTAAATCTTTACTTTTTTGATAAAGTTTTAACGCATAGTCATACGCCTCCTCAAATTTCCTAGAAGCTTTGTAAAGGTCTAAAATATAATCCTCATCTCCTAACTCTTTGGCCCACTTAATCGCCTTTGGATAATCTTTTTGATAAACGTACAGATCCACCAATTTTTTTAGATAACGCTTATCCTTATGCTGGGTATAGTAGCGTTTGTAAACTGAAATTAAGCCTTCTATGTTGTTTTGAAGTCCGTATAAAGAGATTAAGGTGTTACAAACTTTTTTATCACATCCATACATCCGGCTGTGGGTTTCTAAATAAGCGATCGCTTCTTTAGGTTTTTCAAGATAAAAGTACATAATTGTGGCGATAGTGCTTAAAAGTTGAGGTGAGGGGTTAAGAGCGTAGGCACTTTTGTAATATTTTAAGGCTAACTCATATCTTTTCTGTTCTAAAAATAAAGAGGCAAGATATTCGTAAGTTTTGGGGTCTTTTTTTATCTCCAACGCTTTTTTTAGATACTCTTCCGCTTTTTTATAATCTTTTTGGGCTAAATAGATGGAGCTAATTAGTTGATAGAGTTCCACATCTTTAGGATTATTTTTTAACTCCTTTTCTACTAGCTTTACCGCCTCATCAAACTTTTTAGATTTGTAAAGAGATTGGATCGCTTTTTTTAACAGCTCTTTAGAACCGGTTAGGTAATACGCTTTTTTAAACTTTTCCGCCGCCTTATCGTAAAGTTTTTGCGATTCTAAAAGCATCGCTTCCACTAGTAAAGAATCAACTTTTGAGGAGTATTTTTGACTTGAACTGCTAATTGCACATCCACCTAGAAACCATACCAGTATCAAACTTACTAAGAGAGTAAAATAGCTTTGCATTCTTTACACACCTCATAAAGATTTTTTTTATTTTTTAAACTTGGCCAGAAGGGAAACTGCTTACATTGAAGGGGGCGTATAGGATATATCTCACATCTACAAGTTGAAGGGTTAAAAAAGATACACAGATATTCCCCTTTAACTTTTATCTCTTTTAAGCTGTACCTTTCTCCCTCTTTTTTTACAAAATCTCTTTTAAACTCTTCAAGTTCAATCCCTAAAAAGTTAGCGATCTTTTCCATCTCCTCTATCAAAACCCAGACTTTCCCACTTTCTCCTCTACAACAAGCACCATTACAACTAAAACATTTAGAAGAGTCAAACTTAAAAGAGTATCCTTCTTGGCTTATAATTGACATTTTATACTATGAACCCCAACTTTCTTAAAAATCTCCTCTGTTGTTAAAGCGTACTTTTCCCCTTCAAATACGGTCAAGGGGGGTAAAGTTTTACAAAGCGATTTAGAGCTTTTTTTAGCAAATACCATTACTAAGGAGGCCTCTTTAAATCTGTTTGGATGGACAAACTTTAAAGCTTCTAAGTTAAACTTTTTCTCTTTCAAAATAGCAATTATATCCATAATCTGTTTTGCATCGTAACAGAAAAAAAGCCCTCCTCTAGGCTTAAGGAGAGTATTAGCTTTCTTTATAAACTCCTCTAAAGGCAAAAATCCGCTATATCTAGCTTTATCTAAAGTGGCATCTTGACTTCTAAGAACATTTTTGTGATAAAAGGGAGGATTGGAGATCAAAAAGTCAAACTTTTTACCAAACTGAAACGTTAAAAAATCCCCTTTTAAAACCTCTATCTTTAAGTTGTTAGCCTTTGCATTTATTTTTGCATAGTTGAAAAAATGGTCTTGAAGCTCTATCGCACTAACTTTAACCTTTTTAAAATCTCTTGCTACTAGGAGAGCTAAAATTCCCGATCCCGTACCAACGTCTAGAATATCACCTTTTAGAGGAAACTCTTTTAGGAAGTCGTAAAAGAAGATTGTGTCACTATTGTAGCAGTATCCCTTTAGCGGTTGATAAATAACCATCGCTCTCCTTGCAATATTGGTTATAATTTTACCAAAAAACGCTCTTTGGAGAAGAGATGATAATTATTCCAGCTAGAATTGGTTCTACCCGTTTTCCTAAAAAGGTGTTGTATAACATTGATGGTATTCCGATGGTGATTAGAGTTGCTCAACAGGCTAAAGAGGTAGATGAGGTGGTGATCGCAACCGATTCTCAAGAGGTGGTAGAGGTTGCTAAAAAGTTTAATTTCAAAGCTCTCCTAACCAGCCCAAAACATAAAAGCGGAACCGATCGGGTAAATGAAGCTGTGGCGATTTTGGGTCTAGGAGAGGAGGAAATTGTAGTAAATGTTCAAGCCGATGAGCCTTTTATCGAACCTCATCTTATCAAAGAGGTAAAAGAGCTAGCTCAAAAACATCTAAACGATCCGCTAGTGATGTTGAATAGTTTGTATAAAAAGGTTTCTTTAAAAGAGGTTAAAGATGACCCCAATAGGGTTAAAGTTGTTGTAGATAAAGCCTCCTTTGCCCTCTATTTCTCTAGAAGTGCGATACCTTACCCAAAAGAGCTTGAAACTTTAAATCTTCATCTAGGAATTTACGCGTATAGTGTGAAGATGCTAAAGCGGTTTTGTGCGTTGGAAGTTGCACCTTTAGAAGAGATAGAGAGATTGGAGCAACTTAGAGCGTTATATCACGGGTATAAGGTAGCGTTGAAAAAAGTTAAATCTAATAGCATAGGGATCGACACGAAAGATGATCTAGAGCTTTTGAAAAAACTAAAGTAGGTTGCGGTTTTCCAAAGTAGAAACCTTGCCCATAATCCACTCCTATCTTTTTTAAAACCTCAGCGATCTCCTCATTCTCCACAAACTCCGCAACCATCTCTATCTTCATCGCTTTACAAAAGATAGCTATTCCTCGAATAATCTTTTTAGCGTTTTCATTTCTAACCACCTCTTTTACAATCTGCCCATCGATTTTTAAAATATCTGGACTTAATGTTAAAAAGTAGCTTAGATTTGAGTATCCCCTTCCAAAATCATCGATGGCTAGTTTACATTTTAACTCTTTTAAGCGATGAATCCGCTCAACTATCTTTGTATCATCTAGCTTTAAATCCTC
>JAADFB010000065.1 GCA_013153095.1 Campylobacterota bacterium
GGGCTAGTTCTATCGCTTCTTTAGTGGAGTTGCTTCCAGCTCCCGCCATCACTTTAGTTGAAGTTCCTTTACACACCTCAACCGCTATCTGAATACATTTTTTATGTTCATCATAATCTAATGTTGCACTTTCTCCAGTAGTTCCTACAGGTACAACTACATCTATTCCGTTATCAATTTGACGCTGGATCAATTGGGCGTATCTTTCTTCATCAACTTCTCCATCTTTAAACGGGGTTATTAAAGCTGTCATAGCCCCTTTAAGTTTTTCCATTACTCTCCCTTTCTAAGTATCACCGTTGTCGAGTTCTCTTTGTTAAAATATTTCTTAGCTATCTTTTTTAATTCCGTGATTGTTAGTTTATCTATATTTTCCTCATAATGCAAAAGCGGTGTTAAATCACCTTTGGCTAAGTAGCCTCCAAAAAGATCGGCTACATTACTAGAGTTTTCTAATCCAAACACAAAATCGGCTTTGGTGTTGATTTTTATCTTCTCCAGCTCTTTTTTATCTATCTCTCCCCTTTTTAATCGCTCAATCTCTTCCCATATCTCTTTTTCGATCTCTTGTGCTTTTATTCCAGG
This sequence comes from Campylobacterota bacterium, assembly GCA_013153095.1. GTDB lineage: Bacteria > Campylobacterota > Campylobacteria > Campylobacterales > Nitratiruptoraceae > Nitratiruptor. Next base: position 586 of record JAADFB010000065.1, read on the forward strand.
GTTAGCCACAGCTAGAAAAAGAAAAACTCCAGGGTCTTTAGTCTCCATATTGTACGCGTAAATTTGATTTACCATCTTTTTCTCATCCACTAGCTTTTTATAAAGTCTAGAGCTTTTTCCACTACTTAAAAGTTCACTTATAGCACTTAAGGCTACTTGATCCTTGTTGGCAAAGTTGGGAATGTGAAAAGAGATGGCTATCATCTCTACTTGGGTGTCTCTATTGATAAATACTCTTTTTGCTCCATCCTGTTTAGGTTCAACTTGATGAACTTTTGGAATATCACAACAGTTTTTGATATGTTCAAAATGTTTTTTTACACCCTCAAACACCTCATCTTTATCGATATCTCCAGCTACTACAATAATTGCGTTTTTGGGTTGATAGTAGATTTTATGAAAATTTCTAATATCTTCTATTGTCCAGTGCAAAATATCTTGCATAAATCCTATCGGAGTCCAATGGTAAGAGTGGTAGATAAAAGTGTTGTTAAAAAGTCTAAAGTAAAGATACCCCGTAGGGTTGTTATCGGTTCGCCATCGTCTTTCTTCCGCTACTACCTCTCTCTCAGTTAAAAACTCTTTCTCATCCAGTTTTAAATTTTCCATCAATTCGCTAAAAAGCCATAAAGATTTATCTAAATTTTTTGCAGAGCTTTTAATAAAATAGTGAGTATAATCAAAACCGGTAGAAGCGTTGTTTACCCCTCCAAAGCTTTTTACAATCTCATCAAATTCACCAGCTTTAAGATTTTTAGTCGACTTAAAATTTAGATGTTCTAACATATGGGCGATCCCACTTTTCCCCATCACTTCATTTCTACTTCCTACTTTGTAAAATATATTGGTGGTAATTACTCCGCTTCCATTTCTCATAGGAATAACTACCACTTTTAAGCCATTTTTTAATGTAGTTTCAAAATATTTAGGTAAACTACTTGCCATCAATCCTCCAATAAGTAAAAATACTCCTAAAACTTTTTTCATTTTATATCTACTCCTACCAGTTCGCTGATATTGTTAAGCCCCTCTTTTTCGAGCAATTGTAACAAAGCCAAATTAATATCCTTAATGAGTGAAGGCCCTTTATAGATAAAAGCGGTATAGATTTGGATAAGGGAAGCTCCAGCTTTGATCCTTCTAATAGCTTCATAAGGTGAATCGATTCCTCCTACACTAATTAAAATTGTCTTTCCAAATAGCTCTTTAGCTATCGCTTTAAAAAGCTTAAAACTTTTCTCTTTCAAGACTCTTCCACTAATTCCTCCAAAGGGTTGAGGGTTGGGAAGGAGAGAGTAATTTGTTGAGGTATTGGTTGCTATAATTCCGCTAGCTCCAGCTTCAATAGCGCTAACACAAAGATCAATAGCCTCTTTCTCCTCCATATCGGGGGCGATTTTTAAAAGGATGGGAACATCTGTCTTTTTAGAAAAAAGTTCTTGAATAAAGGAGCGGTTTTGAAGTTTTCTAAGTTGAGGAGTATTAGGGCTGGAGATGTTGATTACTAAATAGTCGCTTATATCTTGGAACTCCTCTATAAGAAAATGGTAATCTTTTAAAGACTCTTCTAATGGGGTATCCTTATTTTTTCCAATGTTTATACCTAAAGGAAAATCGGTAGGATAAACTTTTTTTATCCTCTCTTTTACAACTGTAGCCCCATCGTTGTTAAATCCCATCGCATTTTGTAAAGACTCCTCTTTTACAAACCTAAAAAGTCTAGGACGAGGGTTTCCTATTTGAGGTCGTGGAGTTACAGTTCCAACCTCAACAAATCCAAATCCCAATGCGTGAAGAGCTTTTACCATCTTCCCATTTTTATCAAATCCCGCTCCAATACCCACCGGATTTTTAAACTTTTTGTTAAAAAAGGTTTGGGTTAGTGTTTCATCTTCAACTAGGTAGGTTTTTGCTAACTTTTGTTGTAGTTTTGGGGAGATAGCCACACTACTTAATACCACCTCTGCTAGGTTATGGGCGGTTTCTGGGGGAAGTTTAAAGAGTATCTTTTTTAAATTCTCATAGTTCATCTTTCTCCTTTTAACTTCGATTATAAAGTTCAATATAGGTTTGACAAAATCTAACCAGCTTATCGTGTTCCCCTTCGCATACCTTTTTCCCTTTTTGTAAGACGATGATATTATCTGCAAACGCAACAGATTTTAAATTGTGGGAGATCAAGATCACAATTTTCTCTCTAGCCAGCTCCTTGATCGTTTCTAAAATCTCTTGTTCCGCTTTTTTATCTAGTGCGCTGGTAGCTTCATCAAAAATAAAAATTTGAGCGTTTTTATATAACGCTCTAGCAATAGCAAGCCGTTGCCTTTGACCTCCACTTAAATTCATTCCCGCTTCTTTAAGAGGAGTGTTAATTCCTAAAGGTAACTTTTTTACAAACTCATACGCGTGCGCTTTTTTTAAAGCCTCTATTACCCTTTTTTCATCAAATTCCTCCCCTCCAATATTGACTGCAACACTCTCTTGAAAAAGATAAATTTGTTGAGTTACTAGTGCGATCTGTTTTCTCCACTCTTTTAGATCGATCTCTTTTAAATTAACTCCATCCACTTTAACTTTTCCCTTTACAGGATCATAGAATCTAACGATTAAATTGATAGTGGAACTTTTCCCACTTCCGCTATCACCTACAATAGCACTAATCATCCCCCTTTGAAAGCAAAAGTTTATATTTTCTAACGCTTTAACACTCTCCTCGTACTCTAGTGTTACATCTTCAAAACACAGTTTCTTAGGTTCTTTTGGGGGTGGTTTTGATCCACTGGTGATAGTAGGAGTTAGATCGATTATTTTAAATATCCTTTCACTGGCAACTATGGCGTCTTGGATTTTATTATAAAGTTTAGAGAGGTGTTTTATAGGAGTGTAAAGCATAAAAAGGGCGGTCATAAAGGAAAAAAATTCACCTGTACTCATTCTACCTTCAATAACCTCTTTCCCTCCCACATAAATTACTAATGCAATAATTACCGCACCTAGTAGCTCCATCAACGGGCTAACGAACTCGTTAGTTTGCACCTGTTTTAAAGAGAGTTTAAAAAACTGATTGTTATCTGTTGCAAACCGTTCTAATTCTTTGTGTTCTTTTGCTTCCGCTTTTATAAGCTCGATATTGTTAAAAATCTCAGTTAACCTAGTGGTAAGGGAGGCTAAAGTCTCTTGAGAGTGTTTAGAGATTTTTCTCATCCGTTTGGCTAATCTAGAAAGGGGATAGATAGAAAGTGGCATAATAAAAAGAAAATAAAGAGCTAGCTTTGGACTTTGATAGATGACTACAAACATCAACGCAAATACTGTAAAAAGTTCCCTTAAAAAATCGGGAACCATATTAGCCACTACCTCTTTAATTCGATTAATATCATTGGTTAAACGGCTGATGAGGTTTCCGCTCGACTCTTTGATAAAAAAATCGATCTGCATTGAAAGAAGGGTTTGAAGCATATTTTGACGCAATCTTCTAATAATATCTTGTCCAATATATTCAGTATAGTAAACTTGGATAAACTTTCCAAACCCCTTTAAAAAATATAAAAAGATCACTAAGGGAGGAAGAATAGAAAGCATAGAAGCATCTTTTTGGATAAATATCTCATCCAACACCGGTTTTACCAAATAAGCAGAAGCGCTAGTTCCAATTGCAGAGATCACCATCCCAAAGATGGCGATAGAAAATTGAAGTTTATAATCTTTTAAATAAGGCCAAAAACGGCGCAAGATGTTCAAATCTTCTCCCACAAGGTACCTTGGGGAGTATCCATCACCTTTATCCCCAAGGACCTCAACTCCTCTCTAATCCTATCTGCTAAAGTGAAATCTTTTCTTTTTTTAGCCTCTTCTCGCTTAGATATTAACTCTTCAATCTTTCTTTTTAGCTCCTCATCCACCCCTATTTGAAAGTAACTGTAAGCGTCTTTTCCTCCAATTCCTAGAAGTTTTTCTATAAACTCTAAGTTAGCTACAATTTGCTGTTTAAACTTTTTATCTTTAGGGTTTTTATCTAACCTTTCATTGGCTAAAGAGATGAAATTATCAATTATCGCTAACGTTTTTGAGATGTTTAAATCCTCTCCCATCGCTTCTAAAAGAGCTTTTTTGAAGTTTGATTCAACCTGTGAAGCTTTAACTCCATACACCCGTTTTTTTAGTCGGTAAAGCTTATCCAATCTCTTCTTAGAAGTTAAAAGGTCTTCTTCATTAAAATTTAGATCGCTTCTATAGTGGGTAGATAAAAGATAAAACCTTAACACCTCTCCATCATACACCTTTAAAGCGTCTTTTACAAAAAAACTATTTCCCAACGATTTGCTCATCTTCTCACCACTAATAGTTACAAAACCGTTATGCATCCAGTATTTAGCTAACTCTTGATTGCACGCTGTCCTAGTTTGAGCGCTCTCATTCTCGTGATGGGGAAAAAAAAGATCAATCCCTCCTGCGTGGATATCTATTTGATAGGGGGTATCTTTGTAAGCTAGATGTTTGTAAATCATCGCACTACACTCAATATGCCAACCCGGTCTCCCTTCTCCTAAAGAGGAGCTAAAACAAACATCTTTTTCTTTACAACTTTTCCACAAGGCAAAATCGGTACTATTTCTCTTATAAGGGTCTGGCTCAATCCTACTTATCCCCTCTTCGTCACACTTTTTACTTAAACTGCAATATTTGGAATCTTTTGAAGTATCAAAATAAATATCTTCTTTTGGAGTTTTGTAAGCAATACCCTTTTCTAACAGAGAAGAGATCATCTTCTCCATTATGTCTAAATTTTGGGTTGCCCTAGGCTCTAAAGTTGGTCTTAAGACTCCTAAAGCGTCCATATCTTCTAGATAACGGTTGATATAGTAGTTGGTTAGCTCCTCTAACGTTTTATTGGTTTGATGCAACTTTTTGATGATTTTATCATCTATATCGGTAAAGTTTTTCATAAAAACAACTTTATACTCCATCGCCTCCAATGTTCTACGCAACAGATCAAAAGCTATTGCACTACGAGCGTGTCCTAAGTGGGCATCGTCATATACTGTAGGTCCACACACATAGATTCTAACTTCAGGAGGGTTGATAGGGGAGAACTCTACAAGCTTCTTTTTTGAGGAATCAAATATCTTCATCTATCTCCCAAGATGGTTTTTATTTACATTATACCAAAGAATTAAAGTCCAAAAAAGGGATCGATAATCTTTTTGATCCCTAAAATCACTCCAACCTCAACTACTGTTAATAGAAATAAAATCAAAGCCAATTTTAAACTCCATAAAAATCTCAATTTATCTTTAAACTCTTTTAGAAGTAAAAGCAGTTGAGTTATTCCAGCTAAAGAGGAAGCTAAGGCCAATCCAGCAGTTTCTAAAGGAAAGATCAATATTGAGGAAAAAAAGAGGTTGGTAAAGAGAGAATAGGTAGCAATTTTAGCCGCTAATTTCTGTTTATGAGAAGCAAAAAGCCAAAGTAAAAACAGCTTAGAAAGTCCATAGGGTAGCAATCCTATTATATACATCCTTAATGTTTCTGCAGTATAGAGAGTGTCTATTCTATCAAAAGAGCCTCTTTCAAATAAGAATGCAATAATCTCTTTAGAAAGTAAAACACCTCCTAAAGTTGCAAGGGTTAACAAGATTAAAAGGAACCAAAAACTTTTTTTAAACAGTTTTAATGCCTTCTCCTCCTCACCTTTAGAAATCGCTTTAGAGATGGAAGGAAAAAGGGCGGTTGCGGTTGCAATTGCAAATAAAGCCAAAGGAAGCTGAAGAATTCGGTTTGAATAATAAAGGTAACTGATAGCTCCAGCAGTTAAAAAAGAGGCTAGCCAAGTATCTACAAAGGCGCTAATTTGAGCGGTAGAGTTTCCCCAAATAGCGGGGAAAAAGTTTTTATAGAATCGTTGCAGATCCTCTTTTACTTTTTGGGTGTTATGGTGAAAAGCTATTAAAAGGGGTTTTAACCCTCTCTTTTTATGAAGAACGAGTAAGTGTAAAAGAAGCTGTAAAACTCCTCCCACTATAACCGCCCAGCTCATAGCTAAAACGATCTCCTCTTTTGAAGAGTGTTTAAAAAGAAGAAGGGCAAATATTAAGGAAAGATTTAAAAGGGCGGTAGCAAAGGCGGTAGTAGCAAAATGTTCTCTATATTGAAGTAAGGCTGCTATAAAAGTTACACAAAAGATTAAATCTAAATAGTAAAAGTTGATAGCAACGTAAGGAGAAGCGAGTTCGATTAACTCTTTAGAAAAACCTAAAGCGATAACTTTAGTAAAAAAAGAGGGAAAGAGAGTAACTAGAAGTGAAAAAGTAAAAATTATTAAAAAAAACCGTTTAAAAACGGCTATAGCAAAGAGAGATTTAAGACGGCTAGAGGTATAAGTTGGAAGGAAAGCTTGCGTAAAAGCCCCTTCTGCAAAAATTCTTCTAAAAAGGTTGGGTAGTTTGAACGCTACAAAAAAAATGTCGCTATAGATATTTGCTCCTAAAATTGAAGCGGTCAAAAGGTCTCTAATAAATCCTAAGATTCTACTTACTAAAATCCCTGCGCTGTTAGTGAAGATTTTCCAAATCATTAGGTAGCCTTATCGCAAAGAGAGTTCCTAAAATTAACATCGCAATGGTAAAAAGATACAAAACCTCATATCCCCACAGCTTTAAGATTACTCCTCCTGGAATAGCAAAGAAAAGTCCTAAAGAGGTTATACTATTTTGTAAAGCGGTATAGATGGGTCGCTCTTTTTGGGGTGCTATTAGAAAGAGAAGATTTAAAGAAGATATTCTAAAACCATCTATCGCCATTCCTAATAAGAAAAAGGTTAAAAAGTAAACCGTTTTACTTTTTACCAAAAGAAGAAGAGAATAAGCCAAAATAGCAAGGGAAAAAGAGAAAAGCATAATTTTTTTATATTGAGGAGCTAGTTGTTTATAGATTAAGTTCCCAACTAAAGCGCCAACCATCTCCACTGTAAGGAATCCCCCTACCGCCCAACCATCTAGGTGGATCTTTTCTTTTGCTTCTAAAATAACATAGGCTAATGCAAAAAGGAAGGAGTAACTTAAGAGGACAGTGATAATTTGAAGTTGTAAAGTTTTATCTTTTTTAAGTAAAAGGAGGGAGCGTTTTAAAAACTCCTTAAAATTTTTCTCTTTTTGGTTAACTTCCTCTTTTGCGGGTTCAGGAATAGTTGAAAAAGCGACCATTCCTACCGACATCAAAAAAGAGCTTATGATAAAAAGATAAGCATAACTTTTTGGAGGAGGAAAGGAGTTTAGAATAACTCCCACTGCCATCCCGCTTAATATCGCCCCCAGGGCTGCGAAAAACTGTCTATTGGCTAGGGATTTACCTCGTTCCTTATGGGTAAAAACTTTGGCTAAGACCTCATTAAAATAAATAACTCCAAATCCTGCACTTATGCTAAAAAAGAGTAACCCTATTCCAACTCCTAAAAGTGTTATAGTAGGATATTTTTCTCCTAAAAAGTAGATAATAACTCCAATGAGAAACCAGCTTAATACCCTAACTAAAAATACAATTTTTAAATAGGGCATCACTGTAGAGTAACTTTGAGCATAAAAAGCTGCTACTAATTGAAAAAGGATCGCTCCTCCTCTTAAAAAAGAGGTATAAACTCCTACGATTAAAACATTCTGGGTAAAATAGCTAACAATTAAAGGGAGGGTTGTAGAAGGTTCCGCTATTGTAAGGGCTAGTTTTATGAAAAATCCGTGTAACACATTCTTTAAATTGTTCTTTTTATAGTCCAAATTTCCCTCCATTTTAAAAGCGTAATTATACCTTAAGTACCGTTTGGATAAGATTGCGCACTAAAAGGAGAAGTGTGATAGTAGGGATAGAAGGTAAGGTCGTATATAAGGAACCTACAGAGGTAAATATCGCTGTAGGAGGAGTTGTATATCAACTTTTTACCCCTCTTAATAACTCTTTAGAGGTTGGAGAGAGGGTTTATCTGTATACCACTTTAATTGTAAGAGAAGATAGCCATTCTTTGTATGGATTTGAAAGAAGAGAGGAGAAAAAGCTTTTTGATAAATTGATAAAAGTTAGTGGGATAGGGCCAAAAGTAGCTTTAGCAATACTTTCTACTTTTACTCCCGCAGAGTTTATTGAGATAGTAAAAGAAAAAGATATAGAGGCGTTAAAGAAAGTTCCAGGTATTGGGACAAAGTCGGCTCAAAGGCTTTTACTGGAACTTGATAAGTTGGAAATAGCTCAAAGTGACGATAATTATAAAGAGGTTTATCTGGCTTTAGAGAGTTTGGGGTTTAAGAAAGAGAAAATACAAAAAGCTCTAAAGGCCATTAAAGAAGCAAAATCTAAAACCACGGCGGAGCTAGTAAAAGAGGTTTTAAAAATTATACAAAAGATGTAGGAGAGAAGTTGATGGAGTTTGCAATAGTTTTTGGAGGAAGAAGTTATGAACATGAAATTAGTATTGTTAGTGCAATAGCATTAAAAGAGAAGTTAAAAGAAGCGACTTTAATCTTTTTGGATCCTCAAGGAGAGTTTTATCTAATTCCCAATACCCCTAAAGCGAAACTGTTTACTACCCAAGAGTATAAAGATTTTCCTAAACTAACTTTAAAAAAAGGCGGTTTTTTTAAAAAAGGATTTTTTAAAGATAAAAAACTTCCTATTGATATAGTGATCAATTTAGTTCACGGAGCGGAAGGAGAGGATGGAGAGTTAGCTTCACTATTTGAGTTTTATGAAATCTCTTATATTGGCCCTAGAATAGAAGCTAGTGTTATTAGCTATAACAAGCTTTTTACTAAACTGTACGCTAAAGAGTTGGGAATAGATGTTTTAGAGTATCAGTTAATTAGAAAAGAAAATATCACCCCTATAAAATTCAACTATCCCATTATCATTAAACCTTTACATTTAGGAAGTAGTATAGGGGTTAGTATAGTAAATGAGGAGAGTGAGTTAAGTTACGCATTAGATATAGCCTTTGAGTTTGATGACGAGGTGCTAGTAGAGCCTTTCATTGCAGGAATAGAAGAATATAATTTAGCGGGAGCCAAGGGAAAGAACTCTTTTATCTTTTCAAAACTGGAGAAGGTACAAAAAAATCAGTTTTTAGATTTTGATAAAAAATATTTAGATTTTTCTAGAAAAGAGATTAAGGAAGCTCCTTTAAACTTAGAAGTAAAAGAACGGTTTTTTGAAACTTTTAAAAAGATTTACGATCCCCTTTTTAAAGGTGCAATTATTAGAGTAGATTTCTTTTTCTATCAAAATAAAATCTATCTTAACGAGATAAATCCTGTCCCAGGAACTCTTGCTGCTTACCTTTTTGAAGATGTTTCTACGGTAATAAATTCAGTTGCTAGAGCCATTCCTAAAAGAAGAAAAATACCGATAGAGTACCGTTATATCCACTCTTTAGGTGCTAAAAAGTAAGTTTCTAAAAAAAGAGTTTTTGCCTCCGATAATAAATCTCGCAGGAAGACCTGCCAAATTTTTAGCTTAAGGAGGCGTCAATGAGACGTGGCGGTTTTACGATGATTGAGTTGATCTTTGTGATCGTTATTTTGGGAATCCTTGCAGCTGTTGCACTTCCAAAATTTATCGGAGTGAGTGAACAAGCTAGAGAAGGAAAGATGAAAGCGTTTGTAGGTT
>JAADFB010000067.1 GCA_013153095.1 Campylobacterota bacterium
ATAGAAAAACTTCCCATCATCGACGAAGAGGGGAGGTTAAAAGGGCTGGTAACTATCAAAGATATTAAGAAAAAGATCGAATATCCTAACGCTAACAAAGATCGATTTGGAAGGCTTAGAGTTGGGGCAGCTATTGGAGTTGGACAGCTAGATAGAGCTAAAGCGTTAGTTGAGGCTGGGGTAGATGTTTTGGTTCTAGATTCAGCTCACGGCCACTCCCAAGGGGTTTTAGATACTCTAAAAGCGATAAAAGATTCTTTAGAAATTGATGTGATAGCTGGTAATGTAGCAACCGCGGAAGCTACGAAGGATTTAATAGAAGCTGGAGCAGATGCTATAAAGGTTGGAATAGGTCCTGGGAGTATCTGTACTACTAGAATTGTAGCAGGGGTAGGAGTTCCTCAAATTAGTGCGATAGATGAGTGTGTAGGGGTTGCTAAAGAGTATGGAGTTCCAATTATTGCCGATGGAGGGATAAAATACTCTGGAGATATAGCGAAAGCGTTGGCGGTTGGAGCTAGTAGCGTGATGATAGGAAGTTTACTAGCTGGAACTGAGGAGAGTCCGGGCGAGATGGTGATGTATCAGGGACGCCAGTATAAAACTTATCGAGGAATGGGAAGTTTAGGAGCGATGAGTAAAGGAAGTACAGATCGCTACTTTCAAGAGGGGACAGCATCGGATAAACTGGTTCCTGAAGGGATTGAGGGAATGGTTCCTTATCGGGGAAAGATAGCCAATGTTGTACATCAACTTGTAGGCGGATTACGCAGTTCGATGGGTTACTTGGGAGCTAAAGATATTCCCTCTTTTTATGAAAGAGCGGAGTTTGTGGAGATAACTACTGCAGGTTTAAAAGAGTCTCACGTTCACGATGTAACTATCACTAAAGAAGCTCCAAATTACCATATGTAAGGGAGCCAAAGCTCCCTAGAGGATTAATAGAAGATATGAACTTCAACTCTTCTATTTTTAGCTCTACCTTCTGGAGTAGCGTTAGATGCAATAGGATGTTCTTCTCCATATCCTTCATAACTTAATCGATCTGGATCGATTCCCATTCTAATCATCTCTTCATAAACCGCTTTAGCTCTTCGTTTAGAGAGTCGTTTGTTGTATTCTCTGCTTCCGATATTATCGGTATGTCCTTGAATCTCTGCTTTGTAAGCTGGATGTGCTTTTAGGAACTCTACCACTTCTCTAATTTTTGGTAGATACTCAGGTTTAATTCTTGCGCTATCAAAGTCGAAATTGATGTGAAGATTGATAATTAACGGACATCCGTGATCATCTACCACTACTCCGCTTGGAGTGTCTGGACATTGATCCATAGAATCGACTACTCCATCCCCATCACTATCTATATCTTGAGTTGTATCACTAATTAGAGATTGTTTTACAACTTCACAACCTCTAGAATCAACTTCTACTCCACTTGGAGTATTTGGACACTCATCTTTGTAGTTAGGTACTCCATCATGATCGTCGTCATATGGACATCCATACGCATCAACCTCTACCCCGCTTGGAGTGTTGGAACAATCATCTTTATAGTTAGGTACTCCGTCACCATCATCATCTGCTGGACATCCATACACGTCAACCTCAACTCCTGGAGGTGTGTTTGGACAGCGGTCTAAATTGTCATCAACCCCATCATTATCGCTATCTAAACTTCTAGTTTCTGCTGCAACTTTAGTAGGTTCAGCAGCTGGTCTAGATACCGCTCCAAATGGAATATTTATACCTCCAGTTAAAGCAAAGTTGTTATACTCATTTTCTATATCTCCAATATATCTACCTTCTACAAAGAGATCAAGAAAATCTAAAAGGTGAAATTTCCAACCTCCACCAACTTGAGCTAACGCTCCACTTTCTAAAATATCTTTAATTTCGTGTTCGACCTCTTGATAACCTACTCCAAGAAGAGCATAGGGGGTACCAAAAGAGGTATCATCACCCTCATAGATTAAGTTTAAAAAGTAGTTTTTTAGGTCATCATCGCCACCACAGCGACATTTAGCATCGTTAGCATAGTCAAACTCTAAACCTACCAAAATGTTATCCCACGCTCTATAATTTAACCTAGCACCATAGGAGTCTGCTCTATCTTTTAAGATATGATCGTTATCGGTATAGTTGATGTTTCCAAAGACTCCCACCTCAAATAGATTATCCCCTGCAGCATAAAGAGAAGAGATCAATAAAGATGCTGCTACCAAAGATAATACTCTTTTTCCTCTCATAGCTCATTCCTTTTTCTTAATTTATACAAAACTATTATACTCAAAATAAACTCAAAATAATGTTAAAATTACAAGAAATCTTTAAACAAAGGCTATTTTTGGCACTAAAAGAGATAAATTACAACCAAAATAGCTACTCCATCTCCTACGAAATAGAAAATCCTAAAGGAGAGGATACCTTAATCGTACTTCACGGGTGGGGTAGCAATAAAGAGTTGATGAAACAAGCTTTTTCACCCTATTCAACTTTTAAAACTGTCTATATCGATCTTCCCGGCTTTGGAAAAAGTTCAACTTCAACTGCTTTAACAACCCTTGACTACGCCCATATTATCGGCGCTTTTTTAGATTCTATAAATGTTAAAAAAGATATAGTAATGGGACACTCTTTTGGGGGAAAGATTGCAACTTTACTAGAACCCAAACTCTTAGTTTTACTTAGTAGTGCGGGAATTTTAGAAAAAAAATCTTTAAAAGTTAAAGCAAAAATTTGGATTTATAAGTTATTAAGACGCTTTGGAGGAGAGAAAATAAGGGAGTTTTTTGTATCAAAAGATGCTAAAGGGATCGATCCGTTAATGTATGAAACTTTTAAGAAAGTTGTGGATGAAAACTTTGAAGATATTTTTAAAAACTATCCAAAGAAAACTTTAATTTTTTGGGGAAAAGAGGATACAGCTACCCCTTTAAAAAGTGGCAAAAAGTTACATCAATTAATTAAAAATTCTCAATTTTTTGAACTAGAAGGAGATCACTACTTTTTTTTAAATTCTGGAAAATTTATAATAGAAAAGATAAAGGAGCAGTATGAAAAATTGTAAATGTGTTATTAAAGGTAGAGTACAAGGAGTTTGGTTTAGACGATATACACAAAATATAGCTAAAGAGCTTGGGGTTAGTGGATTTGTGCGAAATAGGGAAGATGGAAGTGTAGAGGTTGAAGCTAGTGTACCAGATGAGGTTTTGGATAAATTCTTGGAAGCGTTAAAAAAAGGCCCTCCGTTAGCTAAAGTTACCAGTTTTGAGATTTTTCCCAATTCTAAACAGTTTAGTGGAGAGTTTAAGGTAAAAAGATGAGTCAATTTCTCCACTTTGTAGGTCATTTGGTTTTGGTTTTGCTTTTGGGTTACTATCTCATTCAAAATCTACAATGGTACGATTACCGGTTAAAGAGAATTATTTTTCATCACCATAACCCTTTTTTTCATATCCTTTTTTTTCTAGTTCCTCTTTTTGCATATTTTGCTTTAAGAGAGTATGTATTGATTCTTGATCTCTTTTATGGAGTAGGGTTATATTGGTGGCAAAGAAAAATAGATAAGAGGTTAGTGTTTACTCCTAGAGTTGTTCGTTTTTTTTTAATTTTGTTGGTTTTAACTTTAATAATTGACCTTTTGTTTATGGCAAAATTTAACTACAAAGTTTTTAGTACACTTATTCCTTTAGCTTTTGCCCTATTAGTTTCCAATCTAGTAGAACAGTTTCTATTTACCATTTATAAAAAAGAGGCTTTCGCAAAACTTAAAGAAATAAACCCTACTATTGTGGGAATAACTGCCAGCTACGGAAAAACAAGTATTAAAAATTTTCTTTATCAGCTTCTTAAAGAGAGGTTTGAAGTTTACAAGACTCCTAGAAGTGTGAATACCTTAAAAGGGATTGTAAAAGATATTAATACTCAACTTCCTTCCTCTACACAAATTTATATCGTGGAAGCAGGAGCAAGAGAAAGGGGAGATATTTTTGCTATCACTAAGTTTCTTCAACCCCACTACGCCATCATTGGTAAAATAGGAGCGCAACATTTAGAATATTTTAAAAGTTTAGAAAATATTGTTTTAACTAAACTAGAACTTTTAAGCTCTAATAGGTTAAAAAAGGCAATAATATGGGAGGGGATAAAGGTTAAAGATAATCCTAAATTTATAAAAGTGGGTCATAATATCAAGAATGTAAAAGCTACATTAGATGGAGTAAGTTGGGAATTAGAGATTGAAGGTAAAAATTATCCTTTCTTTGCTCCTTTATTAGGAGAGTTTAACGCTTTAAACATCTCTTTAGCAATCCTTTTAGCAAGAGAGTTAGGGATTGAGGTTTCATTTTTGCAGCAGAAGGTAAAAGAGTTAAAGGGGGTAAAACATCGTTTAGAAAAGATTGAAGTTGGGGGGAAAATTATTATCGATGATAGTTATAACGGAAATTTGGAAGGGATGAAAGCTTCCTATAAACTTGTTTCTAGTTATTCGGGTAGGAAAGTTATAGTAACTCCAGGAATTGTAGAGAGTGGAGAGAAGATAAATATCGAGTTGGCTAAAGCGATAGATGAGGTTTTTGATTTAGCAATTATTACTGCAAAAGTAAACAAAGATATTTTACTTAAAAATCTTTCTATTCCTACCATTTTTTTAGAAGATAAATCAAAACTTCAAGAGCTTCTAGCTAAAGAGACTAAAGAAGGGGACTTGATCCTTTTTAGTAACGATGCCCCAAGTTTTCTTTAGGAGGAGTTTTTAAGCTCCTCCAAAATCTCTTGATTTATCTTTTTAGTATCTACTTTAAATGAATCCTTCTCCTCTTTAGGTTTTCTAAACTCTAAATAGGTCCCTACCAACCCCACCAGTAAAATAAATGCAAATATTAAAATTTTGCTCAAATCCCCAGCTTTTAACTCCATCACTTTAAATTCCTCAACAGCTTAGGATAAAGCATCCCGTTAAGCTCATAAAACTCCTCGCCCCTTAACTCCACTAACCCCGCCTTTCTTATCTTTATTCCCATCTGGAAGCACCCAATTAAACTGGAGATAGCTAAAGAAAAATCGGGTTCGTGTCCAATAAAAGCGACCGTATCGTAACCAAAAAACTTATCTATCAATTCCTCGAAGTCTATAACTTTAGCTCCGGGATTGATTTTACTAGTCTCAAAATATTTTACATTGGGATAAAACTCTTTTAAGATGTTAGCGGTTTGGATAGAACGGGTAGCCTTTGAGGAGATAATCACATCTATATCGTACATTTTAGGAAGTTTAGAGAAAAACTCCCTAGCTTTCTCTTCTCCCTTTTGAGTTAAGGGACGAAGAAGATCGTCTTCTTCCCACTTTTCTCTCTCTATAGCTTTTGCGTGACGAATAAATAGTAATCTCATCATCTCTCCTTATTGTGCTAAAATAGGTTGAGGATACGGTTTTTTAGGGGTTTCACACCTGGCCAAATGGTTTAAACCTAAAGCCGCTCTCTTTTTTAAAGGAAGCTTATAAAATTTTTCGATCCCTTTTTTTCCTAAGTAAGCTAAGAATCCCTCTATCACAATTCCCCCAGGTGCTATATTCAACGCGTATCTTCCTCCTAAAGCGATCGCCAAACCATAGAGTTTTATCTTATACGATTTTAAAGGCTTATTGGAAGCTGCTCTAATAATATTTAACATCGCTGCCTTACCACTTTTTTCAGCAGTTTGAGCCGTTGGAGGAATGGGGGTACCTTTATTTTTAAGTTCTGCACAATCTCCGGCTACGAAAATGTTATTTTTTACACGTAAAAAGCGATCTGGTTGTAAAAAACCGTATCTATTTTTTGGTAAATCTAAAGAGTTGATAAAAGGGGAGGGTGCTATCCCACCTGCAAATACGGCAAAATCAAATCCTAATCTTTCCCCATTTTCTAAGATAGCGATTCTTTCTTCTACTTTTTCAACTAGATGGGGTACAAATTCTACTCCTAAACTTTCTAAGCGTTTGATAGCCCTCTTTCTGACTTTTAAAGGAAGCTCTTTTAAAATCTCTTTAGAGATAAGTTGAATCTTTATTCTTCCACAGGCTAAGGCGTTATTTTTGGAGTAGTGGTTAAAAAAGTTTTGCATTTCGCTAGCTATCTCTACTCCACTTAACCCCCCACCTATTACTGCAATATTAAAACTTCTTTTAGCAACGTTGGGTTCTAAACGATCAAACAGTTCTTTCTCAAAAAACTGTTTAACTTTTAAAGCTGCTCTTAAACTCTTAACTCCTAAAGAGTATTTTCCCTTTTTAGCAAACCCTTCAATAAACCTTGTTACACTTCCAGTAGCTATTAAAAGGTAGTCAAACTCATATGAGTCTTTTTCTCCAATTAAGCGGTTCTCGTTTATTCCTATAGCTTTATCTTGGATAAACTCAAACTCTTTATTGATTCCTTTAACTAAGGTAGGAAGATAGATAAAGCTTTCCTCTATAGGAATTTTTGAGGCAACTAGATCATAACTTTCCGTTTGGAGATAGTGGTAGGAGTGTTGATCGATTAAGGTTACTTTTAAATTGGATTTAGCAGCAATTTGGAGGGCTTTAACCCCCGCATACCCTCCCCCTACAACAATAACTCTTTTTTTCATTCATAAAACCTTTTTGCCCCATTATGGGTTAAAAGTTTTAAATTATTAACATAGCGTCCCCATAGCTATAGAAGCGGTAGCTGTTTTTAATAGCTTCCTGATAAAGTTGCAAAGTTTTTTCAACTCCTATAAAAGATGCAACTAGCATCAAAAGGGTAGATTTAGGAAGGTGAAAGTTGGTAATTAAATGGTTTACTCGTTGAGGAGGATTTAGGGGATGTAGAAAAAGATCACACTCCCCTTTAGGTTGGTGGGTTTTAAAAAAATACTCTATCGCTCTAGTTACTGTAGTTCCCACGGCAACAATTGGTTTAGAGGAGAGGATAGTCTCTTGAGTAGATTTTGGAATCTCATAATATTCGGTATGGATTTTATGATAAGTTATCTTTTTACTCTCTACCGGTTTAAAAGTTCCTGCCCCTACGTGAAGAGTTAAAAACTGCTTTGGGTTAGAAAGATTATCTAAAAGCTCTTGGGTAAAATGTAACGAAGCTGTAGGAGCTGCAACCGCTCCCTCTTTTTTGGCAAAGATAGGTTGATAGTTTACCTCGTCCTCTTTTTTAGCTTCCCGATTTAAATAGGGAGGGAGAGGGATAGTTCCTATTTTATCTAATAGGTCAAGAAGTTCAAAAAAGTTAAGTTCTTTTTGATTTAAGAAAAACTTGACCTCTCTGCTTCCATCCCCTTTTAGGGCGATAACTTTTGCTACTAAATTTGAGGGAAAAATAAGAGTTGTTCCCTTTTTCACTTTTCCTTTAATAAAGACGCTAAAAAGGTTTTCTTTTAAAGGGCGATTTAATAGGAGTTCTATCTTTCCTCCACTCTCTTTTTTTCCAAAAATCCTAGCCTTTATAACTTTTGTATCGTTAAAGATCAAGGTAGCTTCTGGGGGTAAATAGTTGGGGAGTTCTTTAAAAATGGTATGGGTAACTTTCTCTTTTTCTCTCTCATAAACTAAAAGCTTTGAGTTGTGAGCTGGGAGGGTGGGATAGGTAGCGATCAATTCCTTAGGAAGAGAGTAGTTATAGCTCTCCAAATCTAAAGGATCAAGCTTCATCTTCCTCTTTCTTAGCAGGATTTACCCATCTTGCTATAAGAATGGAAACTCCATACAACACTACCAAAGGTCCGGCCATTAAAAGCTGACTTAACACATCAGGAGGAGTTAAAAGGGCCGCTAATGCAAAGATGATAATAATAGCATATTTAAAAAACTCTTTTAAGGTTTCATCTGTAACTAAGCCCAATTTAGCAAGGAAAAAGGTGATAACTGGAAGCTCAAACGCTATTCCAAAACCAAACATCAACTTGGTAAAAAATCCCACATACTCCCCAATACTAGGAAGAGCGGTAAAAAGTTGAGAACCAAAATTTATCAAATAGCTAAAACCAAACGGAAAAACTACATAATAGGCAAAAAGTGCACCTGCTACAAACATAACCGTAGCCGCTATTACAAAGGGCAAAACCAATTTTTTCTCGTGTTCATATAATCCAGGTGCCACAAAAAGCCATAACTGCCAAAAAATTATGGGTAAACTCAAAATAACTGCTGCAAAAAAAGAGACCTTTAACGCGGTAAAGAACGCTTCGCCAACTTTTGTAAAAATAACACTACTTCCTTCAGGTAAAGCTTCTTTAAGCGGAATAATCATCCAATCTAAGATATACTCCCAAAATCCAAAACAGATAATAAACATCACAAACAGCGTAGCTAAACTAATAAGGAGTCGTTTCCTAAGTTCTGCTAGATGCGGTTTTAACTCCTCAAACATTTACTTTATCCTTATCTTCTAGAGCTTCTTTTTTAAATCTCACTACCTCTCTTTTTGGTTCTAAAGCTTTTTGAAACTCCTCTACCTCTTTTAGCGGATCATCATTTATATCGCTTTTAATTGTACTTATCTCTTTAGCGATAGAGTTAAATTTTTCCTTATACTCTTGCGCTTCAGCCTTTAATTCACTTATTTTTACCTCTTGCTCTATTTGTACTTTCGCTTCGTTGATGGCTCTTTTTACACTTTTGAAAAATCGGGCAATATCTATTAAAAAATTGGGGAGTTTCTCAGGTCCTAAAAAGATGATAGCTACCACCCCTATCATCAAAATTTCACTAAATCCCATCCCAAACATAAAAGCGTCCTTACAAATAAGTTTGCCCAATTCTACATCAAAAGAGATTATAAAAAGTTAAAGTATAATATAAAAAAGGAGGGAGGAAGTGGAGAAAGTTCTTAAAACGCTTTTGGCACTCTTATTAGCTAACTCTTTAACAGTTGCTAAAGAAGCTCAAACTTTGGGAGTCTATAACCCTAACTGGGAGATTTTGGAGATCATAAGGTCTAAAGAGCCGTTGGAAGAAAAGTTAATAAAGATCAAAAAGATTTTAAAAAAAGATCCTATCTCTCCCAATACCGCTAGAGAGTTGTTAAGATTTCTGGAAAAAAACGCCCCTAAAAAGATTAAAGATATTGAACGTTACATCTTTATTCAAGAGGAAGGGTTAGCTTAAAAAGAGGGCTAATTCATCGGCTATAAAGTAATTGGGATTAAAAAAGCGATCCCTTTTTTTAATCAATTTTCCCTCTTTTATTAAAAGTTTTGCTTTT
Source organism: Campylobacterota bacterium (assembly GCA_013153095.1). Classification (GTDB taxonomy): domain Bacteria; phylum Campylobacterota; class Campylobacteria; order Campylobacterales; family Nitratiruptoraceae; genus Nitratiruptor. The sequence continues at coordinate 9,224 of JAADFB010000067.1, forward strand.
TTCTCCTTTACTAAATTCTCTTTTATCCCTACACAACTTCTTAAACCTAAAAACAGCTTTTCTAATCTTAACTCTTGAGAAGTTAAAACCTCTTTCTCTTTTTTTAAAGGATTTTGTAAATACTCTTTTAAATCGCTAGGAGGATAGAGTCTAACTTTATTTTTAAAACCAACCGCCCCCGCTCCAACTCCAATATAGGGTTGTAACTTCCAATAACCCAAGTTATGAATAGACCTTTTTTTCCCAAAATTGGAGACCTCATATTGTGGAAAAGGGATCAACTCTTTTAAAATGTATCCTACCTCCTCATTGGGATTTAAATACTCCTCTTTATCAAAAAAAGGGGTATTAGGTTCTAAAGTTAAATAATACGCACTGATATGAGTAATAGGAAGAGTTAAAGCTGTAGAAATCTCTTTTTCTAAAAATTTCTCATTATCAAACTTCGTTCCATAGATTAAATCTAAGTTGATCTCTTTAAATCCTATCCTTTTAGCTAAATTTATAGCTTCTTTGGCCATCTTGGGGGTGTGGTTTCTTCCTAAAAATTTTAACTTCTTAGAATCAAAACTTTGTACCCCAAAGCTGATACGATTTACTCCTAAATTGTAGATCCCTTCAACCCACTCTTTTTTAGCACTATTTGGATTAGCTTCGATAGTTATCTCAGTAAGAGGAGTGATAAGAGAAGCCACTCTTTTAAAAATCTCTTCAAAAAAAGGAACTGGAAAGGTGGAAGGTGTCCCCCCTCCAATGTAGATAGAGGTTAGTTTCTTAACTTCAAAATACTCTAGCTCATAATCTAGTTGAGTTAAGAGAGCTTTTAAATACTCTTTTTTGAGATGGTGGTTAGAAGTAAAAGAGTTAAACGCACAATAATGGCACTTACTATCGCAAAAAGGGATATGCAAATAGAGGAGCAATTTTATCCTTTTTTAATTCGTTTAGGGGTATTATATCACCTAAA
>JAADFB010000011.1 GCA_013153095.1 Campylobacterota bacterium
TTATAATTTGAGCGTATCGGTTTAAAAAGAAGTGTCCGGGGATTATTTCAATAAATGAGTTGGCTACTCCTATAAAAGGTTTTTCAAAATCCTCATCTTTAAGCCCTACAGCTCTTAAAAGGCTTCTATGTGGAGCGCGTTGAAACCCCTTTTTTATCTCATCACTTCGCATTTTGTCCCTTTCTTAAAAAAAATTTGATCTAGAGTTTAGGTTTTATTATAGCGAAGTTGAAAAAATCTCTTGACAAGTGGGAAAAAATTTTTTATAATTTCATCACAAATTAAGCGATGGGGTGTCGCCAAGCGGTAAGGCAGCGGGTTTTGGTCCCGCCATTCGGGGGTTCGAATCCTCCCACCCCAGCCACGATAACGCGGGGTAGAGCAGTCTGGTAGCTCGTCGGGCTCATAACCCGAAGGTCGGAGGTTCAAATCCTCCCCCCGCAACCAGTTATTATCTTCTTATCTCTTCAAAAATGGAATCTCCTAACTCCAGTTTTAAAAACTGGCGGAAAATCCACCAGCTTTAAAGGTAATCTTTTAGCGCTTTAGGAATCTCTATCTTTCCATTTTCTAGTTGATAGTTTTCCATAATGGCTATTAAAGTTCTTCCTACTGCTAAACTGGAGCCGTTAAGAGTGTGGACTAACAGATTTTTTTTACCCTCTTTAAATCTGATTTTTGCCCTTCGCGCTTGAAAATCTCTAGTGTTTGAAATAGAACTTATCTCTCGATATTTTCCCTGTCCGGGCAACCAAACCTCTAAATCGATCGTTTTTGCCGCACTAAAACCTAAATCTTTTGTACACAACATCACCTGCCGATAAGGAAGCTCTAACTTTTCCAACAAAGAACTAGCGCACTCCACCATCTCCTCAAACACTTTATCACTATCTTGCGGTTTGGTTATGGCAACTAGCTCCACTTTGTCAAATTGGTGTTGCCTAATCATCCCTCTCACATCTCTACCCCCACTACCTGCTTCCTTTCTAAAACAGGGGGTATACGCGGTTAATTTTATAGGTTGATCTAGATTAGGGATGATTTCCTCGCGATAAAGATTGACTAAGGGAACTTCTGCAGTGGGGATAAGATAGAGGTCTTCATCACACACTTTAAAAAGATCGTCTTCAAATTTTGGGAGCTGTCCAGTTCCAAGCATACTTTTAGAGTTTACTAAAAAAGGTAGATAAACCTCCTCAAATCCAAAAGAACGGTTATGATCTAGCATAAAGTTGATTAAAGCTCTCTCCAACCTTGCAGCCTCATTTTTTAAAACTGCAAACCTACTTTTGGCTAACTTAACTCCCCTTTCAAAATCGATCCATCCTAATTTTTCCCCTAGCTCCCAATGCTCTTTAGGTTTAAAAGGAAACTCTTTAGGCTCTAAGACCCGTTTTATCTCTACGTTATCCTCTTCCCCTTCGCCTATTGGAACATCGGGATCGGGGGGATTGGGGATAGTGAGGGCTAAAGCTTGTAGTTTCTCCTCTAACTCTTTAACTTTTTGGGAGTGGAGCGCTATCTCTTTTTTATTTTTTTCCAGTTCTTCTTTTAAAGGGGTTATATCCTTTTTTTCCCGCTTATACTCACCAAAAAGTTTAGAGAGGCTGTTTTGTTTAGCTTGTAACTCTTCTAATTTTCGCTTCTCTTTTTTATACTCCTCAAAAAGGGCTTTTAACTCCTCTAAAACCTCTTTCTCAACCCCTTTAGAGAGTAATCTGGGAGCAAGGTTATTAAACTCTTTCTCTAAAAGCTTTAAATCTATCAACCAACTCTCCTTTTTTGGAGACTATTTTATCAAAAATGGCTCTTAAACCTTTTCTACTATTAAGATATTGCCATCAATTTTTACCACCTTGACTTTATCCCCAATATCTAAAGGAGTTTGAGAAAGGGCTTTCCATCTAACTTCACCCTTGTACCCGGTAGGAAAATCTATTACATAAAACTCCCCATCTTTCCTTTTTACAAACCCGATCTTTTCCTCCTCAATCTTAACACTCCACCGCTTATTCCACACAATAAATAAGGCGTAATATAAAACTACCTGTCCGCCAAAAAAGAGGTAAAGAAAAGTTTTAGAACTTACCCACAAACTCACTAAACCGGTAAAAAAAAGTGCTATTGCAAGAGGAAAAAGGTAACCGGTTGTAAAAATATCGATCGCTGCTAAAAGCAGTCCTCCTACCATTAAGCTAGTTGATAGGCTCATCATTTACTCTTTTTGAAAATATCTAACACACTCTCCACTGTGGAAGGGAGTACGATGATCTTAGAATTTTGACTCTTAGAAAGCTTTTCAAAATTGTTAGCTAGCTTTTCCCCAATTAGATACTTTGAAGCTAGTTCTCCATCGTTTAGTTTCTGTAGTGCAAATTCAATAGCTTTAGCTTGAGCTTCTCCAATCCTCTCAATCGCTTCAGCCTCTTGCATTTTGGCTAATTTGTATCCTTCCGCTTCCAAAACTTGGGCTTGCTTTTTACCTTCCGCTTCGGTTATCATCGCTTTTTTAGAGCGGTCAGCTTCAATTAGTTTACTCATCGCATCTACAATATTTTTAGGGGGTTCTATCTCTTTAACTTCTGTTCGCTTAATCAACACTCCCCAATCATCCGCAACCCCTTGTAACACCTCTTTGATTTGAGCATTGATCTTGTCTCTAGATTGTAAAATATCGTCTAAATCCATCCCCCCTACAATATCCCTTAAGGTTGTTTGGATCGTCTGAATGATTGCGTATTCTAGATTTTCGATATTGTAAAACGCTTTTTTGGGATCGGTAATTTGATAGTAGGCCACCGCATCGATTTTAACCAACACATTATCTTTAGTGATAACTTCCTGTTTCTCTATCTCTAAAACCTGTTCTTTTAAAGAAAGTTTTGCTTTTATCGTGTCGATATAGGGGACGATAAAATTTAAACCTGCGTGTAAAGTTGTGTTGTATTTTCCAAGCCTTTCCACAATCCACGCCTGCTGTTGAGGTACGACATTTACACCTTTCCAAACCGTTAAGATTATAAACGCAACTATGATAGCAGTAACCAACTCCATTTTAACCTCCTAAAAACCCCTGAAAAGGGGATTAAACCTTCTTGATGCAGGTGGTATATACTTTCCTTTGACTTAAAAAGCTATCCTCCTTAAAATTTTCTAGATCACATCTGGGAAATCCTAAAAAAGAGTTGATTCCTTTAATGCTATGGTTGAGCATATTGTTATAAATTATAGGGTTTTTAAAGTAACTTGGAAAATCTACATTAAACTTTATTAACATCTTAAAAAGTTCTGGAGTTTCAAAATCGATCATCGCGTTATTATCATAGGTAGCTATAATTTTCCCTTCAAAATCTCTCCAAATCTTCCTAAAATCATCATAAAGCTCTCTAGGGAGTTTGTGGATATTTTTAAAGATTACTATATCAAACGCCCTAAACTGCTCTAAAGTTAAATGTTCATCCGCGATATTTTCGCAAGGAACTATAATAAACGGCAGATGTTTAAAACCAAACTCATACGCATTTAACACCTTTTCTAGTACAAAATGGGCGTACTGCTCATCCTCATACCGGATAGCTAATCTAGTGGCTTCCTCGTCAAACTGTTTAATCTTTTCCATAAAATACTCATAATAGATATTGTTTCCACCTAGATAGCTTTTTAAAGAGATGTTTGGAGAGGGAATATCTAAAGAGCTAGGCTGATAAGAGATTCCTAGTTTATTAAGTTTTTGTTTTACCTCAGCAATTAGCGCCTCCAACAGCTCTTTAGTATCTCCTATCCCGTAACCGAACTTTCTCATTCGATTGTAAAAGATATACCCGCTATATTTGTCTCTATCTAAAATAAATTTTAACGCTAAAATCGCAAGATAACTAATATAAGCGTATCTAAACTTTCTATCACCCGTGGTGATATCAAACTGTAAAGAGTAGGAAGGATAGAGTAAAAGGTTAGCCATCGCAAACCCATCAAAAAGGGAGGTAAATACTCTTAAAGTTTCAAAAAAGTAAAGACGGTTAATATCGATAATATCGGTGCAATACCTATTCCTCTCTAGTACCCTCATTTCAAATCCAAACAGGTTTGAGATAGAATCGTAATAACTAGAAAGTTTTTCATCCTCTCTAGCTAAAAGCACTGCACCCATTGTACTCATACTCAGAAGCGATTGTCCCTCACTTCTTATATCTTTAAAATTGGCAACCTTAGCCAATTTTCTAAACACAGCGTTTAACAGCAGATAATACGCCTCAAAATCTTTAAAATTGGGGAGCGATTTATTGGCCAAATTTACATCGAAGTTAATATATTCATAAACGATCCTCTTAACCTCTTCAAATCCAAGTCTTGCTACCGCAGCTGAGAGATTGGTAACCTTTGCCCCTCTTGCAACTTCAATAGAGTTTGCTTTTTCCAAGATCATTTGGGTAAGTTTGGGGAGAGCTTCAATATTGTGGATAAATTTTTCTATATTGGTGTTGGGATCATCTAACTCTAACATTAAATTGACCACTGCTCTATTTTTTTCCAAATCTTCATCGGAGTTTACCAACTCCCTTTTTATACACACATCACCTAAATCAAACGGGCTATCTTCTACTTTTTTTATGCGATTTTTTATAAGGTCGTAAGGAATTGTTGAGGTTAGTTTAAACACCACTAAGTTGGACTGAACCCTAATCACTTCACCCTCAAACTGCTCATCTTCGATAGTGAACTCTAAAAAGTTTCCAATCTCAAATTTCCCTTCTGCTGGCTCAATCGCAATCGTATCTAAACTAACCTCTACCGCTTCACCTAAAGAGGTTTTTAACCCTTCAACTAGATAACGGTTATGTTCTCTTCTTTCTAACTTAACAAATCCACAAGAACAGCGATTTTCATCCTCACACTGTTTTCTCTTCTTTCCTAGAACCAGACCAAAGATTTCCATCTTTCTCCTTTTTAAACATCAATAACGCTTTATCGGCATTCTCTCCAAAGAGCGAGATGGGAGTTATCTCTACTAGCTTAAGAGGTAGATTTTTAAACCTCTCTACTTCATAGTAATACTGAATAATCCTATCTCGCTCTCTTGTGTAGCAATTATCGGTTCTTTTAAAAAAATCTATGGTTGTTGTTAAAGTTTTTCCATCAAACTCACTATCTAAAGCGATAAAACTCTCTTTTTTTGAGATAACTAACGCTCCAGAAGCTACCTCTTCAAATCCATAAAGCGTATTGATGTCAGCTAAAAATAGACCTTCTGGTTCTAGGAGAGAGTAGATACAACTTAAAAAACGCTCTAATTGATTAGGAGGAATATAGTTAAGCACATCAAAAATAGCTGTAACCGCTTCAAACTTCTCTTTACATTCACACACATCCTTTACCTGCGCATCCAACCCCTTTTTTTTGGCTTGTTTAACCATCTCATAACTTAAATCGATCCCCTTAATTTCAAAGCCTTCCTTTCTAGCTAACTCTAAAAAATCTCCACTTCCACACCCTACATCTAACACCCTTTTAACATTTAAAGAGGTAAGTTTTTCTAAAAAGATAGAATAAAGAAAAAACCGTTCCTCTTTAAAGCCTAGATACGGCTCTATTTTAGCGTATAGCTCAAGAGCCATCTAAAACACTTTTTATTTTGGAGCGAAGATCAAGAATCTCCTCTTTTTTTAGAAAAAAACTGTTTTTATTGGAGATAAGATAAGCGGAGCTTTGAAGTATCTCTAATGCCGGTTTTAAACCGTTTTGTCTCATAGTTTCACCAGTTTCTACAATATCAACAATCATATCGGCTAACCCTACTAAAGGAGCCAGTTCAATAGAACCGTAAAGTTTAATAATTTCCACCGGGATAGCTTTCTTACTAAAAAACTCTCTAGTGATATTTTCCATCTTGGTGGCCACTTTGTAACTAGGCTTAGTAAAATCCAACTCCTCATTAGCTCTAATTCCTATACTTACGCTACATTTTCCAAATCCTAAATCAAGCAACCTCACTAAATCTAACTGTACCTCTTCCAATACATCTAATCCTACCACCCCTAAATCTGCTGCTTGATAAAACACATAGGTAGGAACGTCTTGATTTCTAACTCTTAAAAATTTAAACCCTTCCTGTTCTAAAATCAGCTTCCTATCCCCAAATTCAAACGGCTTTTTAAAAATTTTTTCAAAGATCGCTAAAGAATCCTCTCCTATTCTTCCTTTTGGTAGTGCGATCGTCAGCATATTTCATTCCTTTGTACAATTTTTAACATACCTTCAAACAAAAGCGAAGGGTTAAAAGTTGCGTGAGGGATAAATTTGGCCAATAAGTTCCCATCTCCTCCGGTAATAAACACCTTCTCTTTAAAAGAGTTGATTTGACAAACTAAAGGGGCAAGCATCCCATACCCAACCCCCTCTTGGGTAGATTTAGGAAGAGAAGCTAAAGAGAATTTTACCTCTACATCCAACCTAGGGGAGATAGAGCTATACGCCTTCTTAAAAGCTTTAAATCCAGGATAGATAAACCCTCCCTGATAAACTCCATTCCTTACTATATCTACTGTAATAGCACTCCCGGCATCTACTAAAACCCCTCTTTTTTGAGTAAGGCATAAAACTTTCCTATCAATACCCATCCCTTCATAAGAACCCTCTAACTGTACAAAAGGTTCTAAATCGATCCAGCTTTTCCAGCCTTTAATCTCCTTTTTTACCTCATCATTTACACAAATGTAACAAACCTTAAACTCTTTGTATTTTTTTAACTCTTTTATCTCTACACCCCACACTTTTCCCAAGGAGAAAAATTTAGCCCTACTATTTCCAATATCACACAAAAGCATCTATAACCGATTTAAAGTAAAATACTTATCTCCATAAAACACTTTATCTTTTGTACAAAAGATGTAATCCTCTATCTCTGTAGGGAACTTAAATACATTTGAAGCTCTTAAATCTTTATCTAACGCTACTATATATCCACCTTTTTCGATCACATATAGATACTCTCCATAGATAGCACCGGCAAAATGAGCAAAGTTATACTTTCTCTCTTTCAAAACGTCCAATTGAGGAGTAGCTAAGATGATCTTTCCATCTTTGGTAAAGATATACACTCTATCTTTTAAGTACAACACATCACTAATATCTAAATTTAAAGCGTTGGTATAAACCGGACTTATGGAGATGATTTTATTGGGAGTAGCAGCGATCAACCGCTCATCTATCACGTCTAAAAAGATGATATTGTTAAAATGCTCTTTTGTTCCTACAACTATCGTTTTTAGCTCTTTTTTATCTTTTTTAGGCGCAACTACTATCAACTTCCCATCTAGCGTAGGGAAAATAATCAAACCTTTTAAAAAGAAAGGGTTGGCGATTTTGGTATCTACAGCGATCGCACTAGGTTGTTTAGAGCTATAGAGTAGCTCTTTAGAGTCTAAATCGTATGCTTCTAAAGAGTTATCATCAAAAACTAGGGCTATTACTCCATTCTCTTTACTTACCGCCCCCGCAATAGGTGCTTTTCTATCAAACTTTTTCTTAAAAAGCGGCTCTTTCGTAGAGGCGTCTACAATTAAAAGCTCTTTACACCTATCAGCTCCAATATAATACCCATCAGATTTATTTATAAACAGATACCCTTTTGGTAGGCGGTAATCCTCTAGCCCATCCCTGCTTATAAAATTTCCATTTTTTAAAGTGGCACCATCTCTTAACACATCTATAATAGGAGCGGGGAGTTCCCCATCAAAACGGATAGCCCCAGCCACCTCTTTAGGTTCAAAGTAACGCTTAGAACTACACCCCACTAATAGAAAAAAAAGAGCAAAAAAAAAGGTAAGCTTTCTCATTCTTTAACCTTTGAACCGTAATGCCTTAAAAGTAAACCTAGAGGTTGTGCGGGGGAGTTTTCAGGAATGGTTGCTATTCTATCTCTTGCAGTTTTAATCTGCTCTTGCTTCATTAGCAAATAACTATCCTCTAACATCGCCAACTCTTTAAGCACTGCATTGGGTAAAGTAGCGTAGGAGTAAACCTCTTTCTCATCTCCTTTAATTACTGCTATATGATAGGTGGCCAGATCGGGAAGAATGGGAAGATCGCTATTTTTAACTTTTAAAAGAAGATTTAAATCTTTATTTTTTACCCCTTGTTGATAAAGATAAAGGGTATAAAGCCTTTCATTTTTACTTTTCAATGTTTCTAGCGCCTCTTTATCGTTAGGGTTTTGAAGTAGCTTAAGATAAGCTTTATTGCTTACTTCTAAATCGTATTGCACTTTATAATCGTAAGCGATATACCCTAAAATCCCTAATGCTAAAGCTCCTAATGCTCCTAGAATCGGCTTTTTATACTTTTTGTAAAACCGTTCAGCCTTTAAAAGCGATTCTAAAAACTTCTCCTCTTTATCCAGCTCTTTTTTTATATACTCAATATTCTCTTTTGCTCCCAATTTTTAACCTTTTGTAGAGTTTTTGGGTTTATAATATCAAAATAAGAGGATTTTTTAAAGGAGGTGAGGGGGGAAGGTAGAAGTTACCGCGCGTTCCAGATTTTTCTAAGCTCCTCTTGCTGTTTTAGAAATTTTTCGATCAAAGAATCGGTATCAAAACCAAGTTTTACTCTTAACTTTTTCTCATCCAGTTTAGCCACTTTAACAACCTCTTTCATAACTTCTTCACTTTCTAAAAGCAAGTGGGGTTCTTTTTTGGTTTTTTTTAACGCTTTAAACAGCTTTTTTATCTCATCCTCTTCCAACTCTCTATCTGCAAGCATAGCTACAAAGTGGTTAAACTCAACCTGGCGGGTTCGATACGCCATATACCATAACGAAAGAAAAAGTAAAGTTACAAACCCTCCCATCGCCCAAAGGGCGATAAGAAGATTTCTATCCATTCCGGTTTGAGCCTGAAAAGAGCTAAAGAGATTCACTTCTACTCCTTATTAAATCTGATATCCCAATCTAACTGCTACCTCCTTAATATGCTCTAACCGCTTTTCTATTGGTGGATGGGAAGAAAAAAGTTCCATAAATCCAACAATTCCAAACGCTTTCATATCGCTAGGTAAAGCTACCTCCTCTTTTGGAAGTTGACCAAGTTTTGCTAAAGCATAATAGATACCTCGTGGCCCATCCAACTTTACTGCCCCCTCATCAGCTTTATATTCGCGGTAACGGCTAAACCACATCGCTAGGAGCGTAGCAAATACTGTTAACACCATCTCCAATACAAAACTTATAGCTGCGTATGCAACTGGAGATACGTTACCATTTTCGTCTTTTGGTGCAAAAATTTGAGCTAGGAGTCTTGAGAGGAAAAATACAAAGGTGTTTAACACCCCTTGCAAAAGGGTCATCGTAACCATATCGCCGTGCTTTATGTGGCTAATTTCGTGAGCGATAACCCCTTCAATCTCTTCAGGCGTCATCAAATCAAAAAGTGAAGTAGAAACTGCAACTAACGCATCGTTTCTATTCCAACCGGTTGCAAAAGCGTTAGGAGGTCCTTCAAAAATTCCAACTTCAGGCATTCCTATCCCCGCCTCTTTAGCCAGTTTTGCAACCGTATCCACTAACCACGCCTCTGTTTCATTTTGAGGAGTTTCAATAATTTGTACTCCCATTTGCATCTTCGCCATCCATTTGGAGGTAAAAAGGGAGATTAACGCCCCGCTAAATCCCACGATAAAAGAGAAGATTAACAGCCCGCTGGTGGTGCTTTGGTCAATTTTTATCCCAAAGAAGGTTTCTAAAATAAAGATGGTAAGATAGATAGACGCCATAACGGCAACGTTCATTAACAAAAAGAGAACTATACCCATAAAACTCCTCCTATTCTTTTTTATTGTAAGCGAGGGTATTATATCATCTAAAGTTATTAAAAGTAGAGGGAAAAAATATGATTTTTGAAGGTAAAATATCCAGCCCCGCAAAAGCGGGGGAGTTATTTAAAGAGGAAGGTTCACTATCCGTTTTCTAACATCTTTGGTAGCTTCCACCATATTCATCAACGCCGGAACTACCTCCTCCCACTTTCTGGTTTTAAGCCCACAATCGGGATTTACCCACAACAATCTCGCAGGAAACACCTTTAATCTATCCTCAATCTCTTTTATCATCTCCTCTTTTGTGGGAACTCTTGGAGAGTGGATATCGTAAACTCCCGCTCCCACCTCTTTTTTATACTCATACTCTC
>JAADFB010000084.1 GCA_013153095.1 Campylobacterota bacterium
TCAGCACTTGGAAAAGGGAGCGTAGTGATTGTAAAACACGCAAACCCGTGCGGAGCTGCTATCAAAGAGGATTTAATCACCTCTTGGCAAAAAGCGTTAGAATGTGATCCAACAAGTGCGTTTGGGGGAGTTGTTGCTGTAAATGGCGTGGTGGATGAAGAGTTAGCTCAAGAGATTAATAAAATCTTTGTAGAGGTTGTGGTTGCGGGAGAGATAACACAAGAGGCTCAAGAGGTGTTTAAAGATAAAAAACGGGTAAAGCTGTTTGATTTTGGAAAAGGAGAACTGGAAGCTAGCGGAGATTTGTGGGATTTTAAACATGTCCAAGGAGGGTTTCTATTTCAAGATAGCGATTTTGTGTTAGAGGATGAGGTGTTAGAGGCTAAACAGGTTAGTAATATTGGAGTAGAGGATAAAAAAGACCTTCTAATTGCGTGGAAGATAGCCGCGTTAACTAAATCCAACTGCGTTACTTTTGTAAAAGATGGGGCACTGGTAGCTATTGGAATGGGTATGACTAGCCGAATCGATGCTACAAAATGTGCAATTAACAAAGCGAAAGAGCAAAATTTATCGTTAGAGGGTAGTGTTATGGCAAGTGAGGCGTTTTTACCCTTTAGAGATAGTGTAGATGAGGTTGCAAAAGTTGGAGTAAAAGCAATAATCCAGCCGGGGGGAAGTATTAGAGATGAGGAGGTGATTCAAGCGGCAAATGAGCACAATATCGCCCTTTACTTTACCAACAAACGCCACTTTTTACATTGATGAATAAGTTTGAAAAGATTAAACAAAAGTACAATTTATGGGAGTATTACCATAGTCTTCCCTCTTTAAATTTTTCCAATTTAACCCAAGAGGATCGATTCCTTCTAAAAAACTTTGGAATCTATAACTCCCCCCAACAACCTCAAAAATTTTCGATCCGTCTACGGATTCCAGCAGGAAGGATAGAAAAGGAAAAATTTCTCTTCCTGCTTGAACTAAGAGAAAGATACAATCTAATCCTTTTACCAACCACCAGAGGGCAGTTAGAACTTCACAACCTTTCTAGTGGGAATGTGCTAGAAGTGTTTTTTCTATTACGTAAACGAGGGATAGATAGCTTTGCAACTTTAGTAGATAACTTTAGAGGAATAATAACTGATCCTTTAGATGGTCTAAAGGAGCATTTTGTAGAGGTTTATCCCATAATTTTAGAGCTGGAAGAGGTTGTAAAAAAGTTTTTAGGCAAACTGCCCAGAAAATTTAATACAGCGATTATAGGGGTAAAAGCAACTCCACACAATTTTAAAACTAACGATGCCCTTTTTATAATTTCTAGAAAAGAGGAGGAGCTGGGGTTTAACCTTTATCTAGGAGGAAAGAATTTAGCGTTAGCCCAAGATGCCAACCTTTTTGTTCCGTTAAAGTTGGTAAAACCTTTCTTGGAAGCTATTGGGAAAGCTTATTTAACCTTTTCTTGTAGAAAAAGTAGGAGTAAAATCCGCCTCTTTCATCATATAGAGAGAGTAGGGATAGAAAAGTTTAGACAACAGATTCAATACTTTTGCCCCTTCCCAGTTCTTCCTAAAGGAGAAGAGCTATTAAAAGAAGAAAGGATAAAGTCTATCTACCACACACCTAAGGGAGTAGTGTATAGAGTTCCCTTTAACAAACTTTTTTACTCCTTAATTCAAGATTCCCAAGAGATTAGATTAGGAGTTGATCAACATCTTTACCTTTTAAACCCCAAAACTCCCCCTGCAGTCTCTAAACCTTCCTATATCCTCTCTTGTGTGGGTAGCAAATTTTGTACTTTCTCCCTCTTTGATACCAAAAAAGAGGCCACCAATCTCCCTACGGAAAGGTTAGCAGAACTTAATGTAACCGTAGGATATAGTGGCTGTTTAAAAGGGTGTGGACGCCATTTTGTAAGCGATATAGGATTGGTTGGAATTAGAACCAACAGTTTTGGAAAAGTGGAACGGGGAGTTAGATTCTATTTAACTACTAACGAAGGGGCAAAACTAATTTTTTGGGCGGTTCCGCTTAGAAAATTGAACCAACTAATAGAGCTGGTTTTAGATCTTTATGAAGAGAGCGATTTTAAAAGTTTTAAAGAGTTTTCTAATGAGTTGATAAAAACTAAGAAAGATGTGGGAGTTTTTCTATTGCAAAAACTACTTCAAGAAGAAACAGTAAAAGAGAAGGAAGCCCTTGAAAAAAGGGCTTTTGTTTAACCTTCTTCTTTGTTAGTACCCTCTTTAACTTCGATCGATTCCTTTTTCTTCAAAGAGATAAATTGATCGTTAAGTTTTTGGATATAAGCTCTAGATTTTTCGATCAATCTTTCCAGTTTCTCTTTTAACCGTTTATTAGCCACTTGATTGGGAGCTAAAAAGTAGAGTTTATGCCAGCGAGTTTGCTTTTTAAACCCTTTTTGCAAATAAGGGTTTTCTATCTTTTTACTCATAAAATTTGAGATTAGGGATTTAATTTTAAAATGGAGAATGAAGAAAAGAAGAATAGCTCCTAAAGAGATCCAAAACTTCATATCTGGAAACTGAGTTCCTAGATAAACCGCCCCTCCAACAGTTAAAAGCAGTAGCAAAATATCTGCAATTAACATATTTGTTCTAAACTGCTCCAACTTAACCTGAAGTTCAGGTAATAGGGCTAAAATCTCTTTAGCGCGCGCTTCCACATTTTTCACGATCCGATAGGAGCGATCAACTTGAACCTTTTCCATCTTTTCTAAAATCTCTCCTAAATCGGTATCTTTCTTCCGCTTTAACCGCTCCTTGAGCTGTTCATCCTCAATTTTAGCAAGTGCCTCATTGTAAATCGCATAAAATCTACCACTTACTAACCCTTTTTGGCTCAAAGCTCTCTGCCAAGCACCGATAATCTCCTCGAGGTTATCCTCCTTAGCACAAGAATCGATCTGATTGAGGATATAAAGGACTTTATCGGAGTCGGAATGATTTTTTGCCACCTCAACTAGGTGATCCAATGTGTCGCGCATCGCACCCGGTTCAGGACGGCGCGCATCAAAAAAGATCAATACTAGATCGCTTAAATCGATAATGTGGCGTGTGATTCTTAAAATCGCATCGCGCTGGGTATCGGCATCAAAACCGGGAGAATCTATTAAGATTTTTCCTTTAATCGCGTCACTATCGACAGTTTTTAACTGGAGATAACGGTTAATATTGGTTTCGCTCCCCTCAATCTTTTCTATCTCTTTGGAGATATTATAAAAGGGGAAACGGGGATCGGCATCTAAAGCAACACCAGGAAGAGTAGTAACTTCTCGACCGTAGCAGATAACGGTAAACTTGTCATCTACCGCCTGGTTACCGGTAAGTTGAACCTTTTTACCTAAAAATTCGTTTATAAAGCTGGATTTTCCGGCACTAAAAATACCTAAGACCGAGATAAGTGGCCACCACGAGATCGATTCGGTGTAGGTTTCATTGGGTGTTAGAAAGCCAACTTTTTTGGCAACTTTATCCAAATCCCTATACTCGTCGATCACCTCGACTAAGAGAGGATTTTCCTCAGCTAAATGTTCTTTTAATTTTTCATAACGCTCTTTGGGTGTCATCGGTTACCCCTTTTCTTATAAGTATATCAAAAGAGAGCAGCTTTTTCAATTTATAAGCTAAAGATTTTCTTTTAATTTCAAATCGCAGTAAACTTGATTGACTAGGACTAAAATTTTATGTTATAATCGAAATAAAAACTTGGAGGGGAGAATTGAGTAAAAGTCTGTATGATACATTAGGAATCAGCCCCAACGCTTCCGCAGATGAGATCAAAAAAGCTTACAGAAAGCTTGCTAGAAAATACCACCCCGATATCTGTAAAGAACCTGAATGTGAAGAGAAATTTAAAGAGATCAACGCCGCATATGAGATTTTAAGCGATCCCCAAAAACGAAAACAATACGATCAATATGGCGATGCGATGTTTGGAGGGCAAAATTTTCACGATTTTGCTCAACAAAATTTCCAAGGCGGAATGGATTTAGATGAGATTTTAAGAAGTATCTTTGGAGGAGGCTTTGGAAGCTTCAAAAGCAGTTATAGCTCTTCAGGGGGATTTGGAGGGTTTAGTTTTGAAGATTTTACCCAGCCAAACTTAGACCTCAAAGCTAAAATCACGATCCCTTTTAGAACCGCGGTACTTGGAGGGACCCATTCCGTTAGTATAAATGGAGAGACTTTTGACGTAAGAATCCCAGCGGGTGTAAAAAATGGAGATACTTTAAGGATTAGAGGTAAAGGAAGACATTATAAAGGTAGAAGAGGTGATCTTTTATTAAAGGTTGAGGTAGCACCTGATCCAGAGTATGAAAGGATAGGAAACGATCTTTATAAAAAGATAGATGTTCCTTTAAAGGTGGCTATTTTTGGTGGAAAACTCAAAGTCCCCACTTTAGAGAAGGAGATAACTTTAAAAATTCCCAAAAATATAAAGTGTAACCAAAAATTTAGGGTCAAAGGGATGGGAGTTATGGATAGAAAGACCAAAGAGAAAGGAGACCTTTACCTTAGAGCTAACATTGTTCTCCCAAAAGCTGAAGAGCTAGATTCTGAATTGGCAAAAATGATGCAAGAAAAACTCCCAGGAGGCGATGATGCATAAGTATGATGAACCGGTTTATCTAATTAGCGTAGTAGCAAAAGTTTTAAATATTCATCCACAAACTCTACGCCAATATGAGCGGGAAGGTCTGATCTCCCCTTCAAGAACGGAAGGAAGAACACGGCTCTACTCCCAAAAAGATATAGATAGAATTAAAACGATTTTGCGCTTAACTAGAGATTTAGGAGTAAATCTTGCGGGCGTGGATATAATTTTGAGGTTAAAAGAGCAAATAGATGAGATGGAGAGGGAGTTGGAGTTTTTAAAGGCTGAGTTAAAACGGTGTGAAGAGGATGGAGTAATTCCTAAAAATAGAGCTGTAGTGAAAAGAAACTACAAAACAGAGATTATCATCTTTGAAGATGAAGAGGAGTAGCCCTAGCAGGGGCTACCTAAACTACAGGTTTGAGAAGTTAATTTAGGATAGAGGTTTAATACACTTATCATCAAAGTTACTACCGCAGGTCCTATAATCATCCCCCAAAATCCGTAACTGGCTAAACCGGCAACAATAGCAAAGAATATTAAAAGTTCATTGATTCTAATATGTTGATCTGCTATCATCACCTCATCGATATATTTGATGATGATAGGTTTTATAAAAGTATCTGCAATTACGGAGATAACTATTATTGAATAGAGGGCAATAACCAACGCCCCGGTAGGATCGTTATGAAAATATCTATCTAAAGAGATGGGAAGCCACATCAATACCCCTCCTACCATAGGAATTAAAGAGGCAAAACCGTACAATATTCCTAACATCAACCCGTTATACCCGTACTGATGAACGATCAGCCCAAACAAGATACCCTCAAAAATTGCGGTGGCTATAATTGAATTAAACACGACTCCCATGACCCCCGCTAAATTTTCAAAAATCGTTTTGCTATCCTCTGGACGAAGAGGGATAATTCTTTGGATATAGAGTAAAATATCTTTCCCATAAAGGTTAGCAAAAAAGTAAAATACCAAAATTAATACAATATCTTTCAAAAAATTTGCACTCTTTTTACCTACGAAGGTAGCGGTTTGTAAAATCCAATTAATCAAGCTGTTTATATCAACTCTTGCCGTAAGCTCTTCAGGATTTAAACCTTTTAGGATTTCGTGATTTTGAGCTAGCTCTTTTAGCCATTTTTTACCATTCTCTATCGTTTGAGAAAGTTCATTTAAATCGATAGAAGAAACTAGATTTGCCGCGTTGGTTAAGAGATAAACTAAGGGGGCAAAAAAGATTATAGCCAAAATTGCAGTACTTACAGAAGCGGCTACGATATTATTGGGTAGTTTTAAAAAGAGAAGTTTATTAAGTTTGTAGGTGGCTAAAGAAAGAAGAACGGCTATAGTGATTGTTTCTAAAAACGGTTCAAACACCTTAAAAAGAAAATACCCTACTACAACTATTAGTAACCCTAAGAAATGGATCGGTTTCATACTATTCTCTTTCCTTTTAAACCCTCTTTTTCGATCTCACTCTTTCTATCGGTATAAATAATTAAATCTCTTGAAAGTTCCTTTTGTAATCTAGCTTTTGCAAGAAGTCTTTTTGAGGTTGAATAAAATTGAGGTTTTACCATAATATCGATCTATCCTCCTTTTTTCTCTTTATTTACCCTACTGCCAAAGAGATAGATTTCACTCTTCTCTCCTAACAGTGTTTTAATAATCTCTTTTATAATCTCCTTTTTGGTAAGTCTCATCTTTTTAAACCCTTTTCCTCCAAAAACTTTAAAATCTCCTAAAAACAGCTTCATAATCTAAAATTTCTCTAAAAGAGGGTTTTAAGAGATAAAGAGGTTGTATCTCTTCTAAAGCTTTTTCCAAAATCTCCACGTTTCTTCTAGCAATAGTTAGGAGAGTTTGAAGTTTTTTACTGCTATCCACCTTAATCCTTAAAAGAGCGGTTTTTGAATTTTGGGGGAAAGATTTAGAAGTTCATAAGTTTTAGGAGTGGCAATTCTACCCCTAGCGGTGCGTTCGATATAGCCTTGAGCTAAAAGGTAGGGTTCTATCACATCTTCAATAGTAGCCTCATCTTCGCTTAAAGCAGCTGAGAGGGTTGTTAAGCCTAGAGGTCTTCCTTTTGCTTCCACTAAAAGTTTTAAAAGCTTTAAATCCAACTCACTAAACCCTCTCTCATCAACCCCCATCGCTTCTAGTGCTTCTTTGGTTCTTTCTAAAGTTATCTCTTTCTCCTCCGCTACATCTGCAAAATCTCTAACCCGTCTTAAAAGTCTTAACGCTATTCTGGGAGTTCCTCTACTGCGTTTAGCTATCTCCAAGGCTGCTTGGGATTGAATCTTTTTAGATAGTTTAGCCGCCGCTTTGGTTACAATTTGAGCTAGTTCTTGAGGAGAATAAAACTCTAATCTAAAATGCATTCCAAACCGATCCCTAAGAGGAGAGCTTAACATTCCAGCCCTTGTAGTAGCTCCAATTAGGGTAAATCTAGCCAGATCGATTTGAATAGTTTGAGCAGCAGGTCCACTTCCTACAATAATATCTAATCTATAATCCTCCATTGCAGGGTATAAAATCTCCTCAATCGCATTTGAAAGGCGGTGCATCTCATCGATAAATAAAATATCCCCCTCCTCTAAATTGGTCAAAATCGCTGCTAAATCTCCACTTTTTTCTATCATTGGAGCTGAGGTAACTTTTAAATTGGCCCCCATCTCATTAGCAATGATAGTAGCCAAAGTAGTTTTTCCAAGTCCCGGAGGTCCAAAAAGAAGAATATGATCTAGAGGTTCTTTTCTTTTTTTACTAGCTTGGATAAACACTTTTAGATTTTTCTTGATCCGCTCTTGCCCAATGTAATCTTCCCAGCTAATAGGACGCAAGGAGGTTTCAAAAGCGTTATCTTCTTTAAATCTTTCCAGTTCAACGTTAAATCTTTCCATCAATAACTCTCTTCTTTGTTAGGAAACGCTCCCTCTTTTACATCTTTACTAAATTTAGCTACCGCTTCCTTAACTAAAGTAGCCCCTTCTAAATATCTCCGTACAAATTTTGGTTTAAACTCTTCAAAAAAACCTAACATATCGCTCCACACCAACACCTGCCCATCCACATCAGCCCCTGCTCCAATTCCTACTACCGGAATTTTTAAAGCTTCGCTTACCTCTTGAGCTAGATTTGCCTTTACCCCTTCTACAATTATCATAAAAGCTCCAGCATCCTCTAAAGCCTTAGCATCCTCTAGAAGTTTCTTTCTATCCTTTACAACTCTATACCCCCCCTCTCCCCTTACATTTTGAGGCATTAAGCCAATATGTCCACAAACCGCTATCCCGTTTTTTACTAAATGTTTTACAATCTTTGCCTTCTCTTTCCCCCCTTCCAGTTTTATAGCATCCGCACAGCTATTTTTATAAACTTTTAAGGCGTTTTTAAGAGCTATCTTTTTATCTATATAACTTCCATAAGGCATATCAAACAGGATAAAACTCTCCTTTGCCCCTTTACATACGGCTTTAGTATGGTAAAGCATCTGTTCCATAGTTGCGGATAGGGTATCTTCCTCTCCTGCAAAAACCATATTTAAACTATCTCCTACCAAAATAATATCTACATAAGGAGCAAACAACTTTGCAAAAAGGGCGTCATAAGCTGTGATCATCACAATTTTTTCTTGCCCTTTTTTTTGTTGAAGAGTTTTTATATTTACTTTTTTCATCAACTCCTCCTTAAATTAATTTTATCAAAAAAAACGGTTCAATTCCTAGAAAGGTTCTTGCTATAATACCTTTTTCAAACCACACCCAAAGGAAAGAGATGAAAAAGCTTGTTGGGTATATAACTACCGCCTATCCTTCTAAAGAGTTTACTATCGATTTGGTCTTAGCGATGAAAGATAAAGGGTGTGATAGTATCGAGCTGGGGGTTCCTTTTAGCGATCCTATAGCTGATGGACCTGTGATAGAAGAGGCAAACGTCAAAGCGTTAGAAAAAGGGTTTAAATTTAACGATCTTTTAGAGGTTTCAAAAGCGGTTGCTAAAGAGATCGATACTTTATGGATGGGATATTTTAACCCGTTTTACCGTCGTAAAGTAGAAAAAGTTATTCGGGAAGCAAAAGAGCTTGGAGTTGGTGGTTTAATTATTCCCGATCTCCCTTATGAGGAAGCTTTAGAGTATAGACCTTTATTTGATGAGTATGAGGTTGCACTAATCGATTTTGTAGCTCCTACAGATTCTAAAGAGCGAATTAGAACTATTTTAAAAGATTCCAAAAAGTTTATCTATTTAGTTGCCTATGCGGGAATAACAGGAGCAAACAAAAACGAAGAGTTAAAAGATGTGATTTTAGCCATTAGAGAAACTACTTCTACTCCAATCTATATCGGTTTTGGAGTCAATAAAGAGAGTGCAAAAGAGAAAGCTAAAGATGTAGATGGGGTAGTAGTTGGGAGCGCGTTTATAAAAATTTTATTAGATCAAAATTTGACAAATTCCCAAAAAATTAGTAAAATATCAACACTCGCAGGAGAAATAAAAGAGATCATAAACTCCTAGTCCCTCCAATAGTAGGGGGTGACAAGGTTTCGACGGGAGCAGTCTGCCATAAACTGCGTGCCGGCTTGAGGAACGCCGTAAAAATTCCTCAAAAAAATAGACGCAAACAATACAGATTACCGACCGGCTTACGCAGTAGCAGCGTAAGTTAAGTAAGAAAATTTACGGTCCCTCGCGCCAAACCTTGCCCTTTGGGTTTGGATTTTGCGGGGTCATTCTCTAAAAGGGCTTTGGTCGCAAGATGCCCAACTTGCGATCGAGATTGAGGGGCTAGGTTATAGGAGGTTTTGGGTGCTGAACCTTCTATAACTGAAATTAATCAGCACTACTACGCACGTAGAGGTTTATGGTGGGTTGTTTCCGGACTCGGGTTCGATTCCCGACACCTCCACCAAAAAAGTTACTACTAATAACCTAATCAAATTTTTCTACTTCAACTGGGATAACTTCAACCACGAGCTTTTATTGCCCGTGATCTAAAAGATATATCTCCTTCACAAACACCTTTTTCCCTTCATTGCTTATAAAGGAGCCGGTTTGAATATGCATCTCGTTGGTGACTTCAGGATAATCGGGAAGTAAAAAGGTGCTATGGGTTCCGTATTGAAACTTGGAGTAAACAATAGGGCTTTTTAGTTCTATTAATCCCTCCTCTTGGGTTAAGTCTAGAATGTTTTTAGCTTCCATAAATTTTAAAAGCGGTTCTGTTCCGCTTAAAGGGTAGTTAGGAACGCTATTTGGAATAACCTCATCTCCTTTAACTTCAAATACTAAGGTTGGTTGAGGTGCAATTTTTTTAGCGTAGTTGATAGGATCGGCATCATCTATTAGAGTTTGAGAGAGGAGGGTGTACTGTTCAAATTTGGTTGAGTTCTCTTCTAATCCATACTCAGCTAATACCCCTTTTAAAATAGGTCCAAAGGTTGGAGAGTTAAAAAGAAGTTGGACAATCCCACCCCCCGGATTTGCAAGGACTGCACTTTTAAAAGGTTTAAACGCCATATGTCCAAAAG
>JAADFB010000033.1 GCA_013153095.1 Campylobacterota bacterium
GAACCTGCTGGCAAAGTTTTGATAAAGGAGATGGGGGAGGAGAGAAAGATAAAGAGCTGATTGAGCGGGTAGGAAACAAATACAAACACTCAAGCACCTTAGAACATCTAGTTTACACCTTTTACATTCAAGGAATAAGTCGAGCTGTACTTCAAGAGTTAGCTAGACATAGAATCGCCTCCTTAAGTGTGAAATCGACCCGTTACACTCTAAAGGAGTTAAAAAATCTAGAGCCGTTTAAGTTAGATGATTTTGAATTAGCTAGTAAATTTATCGTATTAACTGGAAATGAAGAGGTTGATAGAGCTTCGATTATGGCTCTTAATAATTTGCAAGCTCTGTTAAAAAAAGGGATTTCTAACGATATCGCTAAATACTGCTTACCTGAATGTTATAAAACTGAACTAACTTGGACAATAAACGCCCGCTCTCTTCAAAATTTTTTGCAACTAAGAAGTTCCCCTTCCGCATTGTGGGAGATTAGAAAATTGGCTAAAGAGGTCTATTTAGCTCTTCCAAATGATCACAAATACCTTTTTAAACCTTTTCTCTACGCTGAGAGTGAGTGATAGCTACGGCGATCGCATCGGTAATATCAAACGGCTTAATCTCCCCCCTTATTCCCAAAATCTTTTTTACCATAAAAGCAACCTGCTCCTTTGAAGCTTGTCCCTTCCCTGTTAAAGCCTTCTTAATCTCTACAGGAGAATACTCGCTTACATCCTTAAACCGTTTTAACAGATAAAAAAGGATAGCTCCACGAAATTGAGCAAGTTTTAAAATAGATTTTGGATTGTGGGCAAAAAAGATATTCTCCATTGCAACCTCATCGATCTCCAACCCTTCTAAAACCTCGTTTAACCCTTCTTCCATCTGTAAAAGCTGAAATTTTAGGGGGGATGGTTTAAATCTAAGCACCCCTGCATCTAAAAGTTCAATTTTTGAAGTTTTAAGTTGAATAATTGCAAAACCTAGATACCTACTTCCTGGATCTATTCCTAAAATTTTCACACCCTTTTCCTTAATTTTCACATGGTTATTCACATTTTCACATCCCAGATGTGAAAAACTCAAATTACAAAAATCCCTTAAATACGTAATTTTAACCTATTTGGATACAATTTTAGAAATTATTCACATAAAAATTCACATAGAGGTGTGAAATGTTTGCGAAGGAAATCTTAAATTTACTTAAAGAAGAAATACCTTCTATTGAATATGAAAGGTATATCAAACAACTAAAAATAAGTGAAAAAAACTCCAAAGTGGATCGAATCGTTTATTTAGCCCCAAATATTCTTTTAGCTAAATGGATAAAAACAAAATATGGAAAAAGACTTGCAAAACTTTATGAGTCGAAAACGGGTTTAAAGACCCAAATAGAAATTATTCCAGCCAATAAATCTTTACAACAAGTTAAATCTTCTCCCCCACCTAAACCCACTTTACAAAAGATAAATCCCACCTACACCTTTGAGAATTTTGTAGTAGGAAGCTCTAATGAATTTGCCTATACAGCTGCCTTAAGTACTGCAAAAAAGCCAGGAAAAATTTACAATCCTCTTTTTATCTATGGAGGAGTGGGGCTTGGAAAAACCCATCTTCTCCACGCGATAGGAAATTTTAACTTAAAAAAAGAAAAAAGCGTAATCTACGCCACTATCGAGCAGTTTATGAACGACTTTACCTATCATTTAAGAAACGATTCTATTGAGCAATTTAGGGAAAAATATAGGGAATGTGATCTTCTTTTAATAGACGATATTCAATTTTTAAGCGGTAAAGAGAGAACTCAAGAAGAGTTTTTTCACACCTTTAACGAGTTACATAGTGAAAATAAGCAGATTGTCTTAACCTCCGATCAACATCCAAAAGAGATAAAAGGATTAGAGGAGAGGCTAAAAAGCCGTTTTGAGTGGGGGTTAATTGCGGCAATTCAGCGTCCAGAGTTGGAAACAAAGATCGCAATTATCAAAAAAAAGTGTGAATTAAATAAGATCGAATTGGAAGAGGAAGTAATTAGATATATCGCTGCCTATATGGATAGCAATATTCGCCAAATTGAGGGGATTTTAATAAAACTTAACGCCTATTCTTCCTTGATTAATCAAAAAGTCACTTTAGAGTTTGCAAAAAGTATCTTAAACGATCAGCAAGATGAGGAAGAGGGGAGTATAACTCTTTATGAGATCGCCCAAGTGGTTTCTACAGAGCTAAACGTAAAGCTTAGCGAGCTAAAAAGTAAAAGCAGAAACCGCCAAATAGTTCATGCTAGAAGAATCGTCATCTACCTAGCTAGAACATTAACCCCTAACTCTATGCCGGCTTTAGCGCAGTTTTTTGGAATGAAAGACCATACTTCCGTAAGTCACGCTATGAAAAAGGTAAAAGAGTTGATCAATAAAGATGAAAAATTTAAACTTCAACTAGAAGAGTTAACCCACAAAATAAAAAGGCTCGCCTTAGAGAAACAGCAAAAGTTATTCACATAATTTTCACACAATTTTCACATGTTTTTCACATCTTTGAGCCGCTGAAAATTTCGAATTCGCGGTAATTTTGAGAAATTATTCACATTTTCACACCCCCCTACTACTACTACTAATAGTTATTTAAATTATATAAAGAACTTTTTGATAAAATATAAAAAAACGCTTAAACTGGAGAAAGTGATGAGATTGAAGATCCCAAAAGGTTTACTAGAACAAGTTCTTTCTCAACTTCAACCTTTTTTAGAAAAGAAAGATATAAGTCAAATAACCTCACATACCTATCTAAAAACCTCTCAAAACTCTTTAACCTTAAAAGCTACAGATTACGAAACTGGATTAGAAACAGTTCTTTCTACAGGAGTAGAGATAGAGGAGGAAGGAGAAGCTACCGCTAACGGGAAAAAACTGTTAGAGATTGTAAGAATCTTAAAAGAGGGAGAAGTTACTTTAAAAACTGAAGGAGATACTCTTCTTATTCAACAGGGAAGGTCTAGATTTAAACTTCCAATGTTTGATCCTACTCAATATCCAAACTTTCCACAAATTCAAAATCTTCCAACTTTAAACATCTCAACATTAGAGTTTATAAACTCTTTAAAAAAGATAACACCTGCTATAGATAGCAATAACCCAAAATTTGAATTAAACGGCGCATTAATAGATATAACTCCTCAACAGATCAACTTTGTAGCTACCGATACTAGAAGGTTAGCTTTAGTTACTTTAAAAGAGAATATGGAGAAGGAGGTTAGTTTAATAATTCCCAAAAAAGCTATTATTGAGATACAAAAACTCTTTTTTGATAAAAGTTCTATTCTTTACGATCAAAATTACCTCATCATCAAAAGCGGTTCTTACCTCTTTTTTACAAAACTGATCAATGGAAAGTTCCCAAACTACTCTAGAATTATCCCTTCAGAACTAAATTACTCTTTAACTCTTCCTAAAAAAGAGATGATAGAAGCTATTAAGCAAGTAAACATCATCTCCAATGAGATAAAACTAACATTTTACCCCGATAAGATCCTTTTTGAAAGTTTAAGTGAGGAAAATATTGAAGCTCAAACTGAAATGCAAGCTTCAACTCCCTTTAAAGAACCGTTTGTAATGGGGTTAAATAGCAAATATCTTTTAGACTTCCTAACACATATTGAAGAGGATAATTTTACAATGGGGATAAATGAAGCCGATCTCCCTTTTGAAGTTAAAAGCAACAACTTTTTAACCATCATTATGCCAATTATAGTCTAAAAAGGAGGAAGTAGCGGTTTTACCGCCAAAAGTGTTAAATGAAAAAAAGTCAATACAGTGCAGAAAAGATAAAAGTTTTAAAAGGATTGGAAGCTGTTAGAAAACGTCCCGGTATGTATATTGGGGATACCAACGTTAAAGGGCTTCACCATCTAATTTATGAAGTAGTAGATAACTCCATCGATGAAGCGATGGCAGGATATTGCGATAAGATAGATATAACTTTAACTAAAGAGGGAAGTGCTAGAATTAGCGATAACGGAAGAGGTATCCCTGTAGATATTCATCCAACCGAAAAGATTCCAGCAGCTACTGTAGTTTTAACTGTTCTTCACGCCGGCGGAAAGTTTGGAGGGGATAGCGCCTATAAAGTTAGTGGTGGTTTACACGGAGTAGGGGTATCGGTTGTAAACGCTTTATCTAAAAAATTGATCTTAACTATTAAACGGGAAGGTAAAATCTGGCGTCAGGAGTTTGAGCGGGGAATTCCGGTTACAGATTTGATAGTTATTGGAGAAACTAAAAAAACTGGAACTACGATAGAGTTTTGGCCTGATGATGAGATTTTTGAAACCACAGAGTTTAAGTATGAGATTCTTTCTAAAAGATTTAAAGAGTTAGCCTATCTAAATCCCAATGTAACTATCACTTTTAAAGATGAGCGAATCAATAAAAAAGAGGTTTACCATTTTGAAGGGGGGTTAAAGCAGTTTGTGGAAGATTTAAATACCAAACCCCCTATTACTAGTACTATCCCCATTCAAGATAAAGTGGAAGATGTTGAGGTGGATATAGCTTTGCTTTATAACGAAGGATATGATGAAAAACTTCTAAGTTTTGTAAATAATATCAAAACTCCTGAAGGCGGAACCCACGAAAGCGGATTTAGAGCCGGTTTAACTAGAGCGATTTCTAACTACATCTCCCAAAACGCAAGTCAAAGAGAAAGAAATATAAAAATAACCGGAGAAGATGTAAGAGAAGGTTTAGTAGCAGTTGTAAGTGTAAAAGTACCTGAACCTCAATTTGAGGGGCAAACTAAAGGAAAACTGGGAAGTTCTTACGTTAGACCTATTGTACAACGCCTAACTTACGAAAAACTGAGTAAATATTTTGAAGAGAATCCAACAGATGCTAAAGCGATAATGCAAAAAGCGATAGCTGCAGCAAGGGGTAGAGAAGCGGCTAAAAAAGCTAGAGAACTTGTTAGACGAAAAGATAGTTTAAGTGTGGGGACACTTCCGGGGAAATTGGCAGATTGTCAAAGTAAAGACCCAACCATTAGCGAACTTTTTTTAGTTGAAGGAGATAGCGCTGGAGGAAGTGCAAAACAGGGAAGAGATAGGGTTTTTCAAGCGATTCTCCCCTTAAAAGGAAAGATTTTAAATGTGGAAAAAGCAAGACTTGATAAGGTTTTAAAATCTGAAGAGATAAAAAACATTATAACCGCTTTAGGGTGTGGGATTGGAGATGAGTTTGAGGAGGATAAACTTCGTTACCACAAAATCATCATAATGACCGATGCCGATGTGGATGGGAGCCATATTCAAACTCTGCTTTTAACATTCTTTTTTAGATTTTTACGCCCAATTGTTGAAAAAGGGTATCTTTATATGGCTCAACCTCCACTTTACCGCTACAAGAAAGGAAAGAAAGAGGTCTATCTAAAAGATGATAGGGAGTTGGCTAGATTCCTAATTGAAAACGGAGTAGAACCACTATTAAAAGAGGTGGAGATTGGACGCTACGATTTAATAGATTTTTTAAACCTTGTAGCTCATTATAAGATGGTATTAAAAGATTTGGAGAAAAGATACTCTTTGATTGAGATAGTGAGATTTTTGATAGAAAATTATGAGATCGCCGCTCTTCCTAAAGAGGAGTTGTTTAAAGAAATTGAAAAATTTCTCCTTACTAAAGGTTATCATATCCTAAATAAAGAGATTTTAGAAGAGAGTTTACATCTATATGTACAAACAAAAGAGGGGCTAGAGGAGATTTTAATAGATGAAGAGCTTTTTACAAACCCCTACTATGTAGAAGCGCTCTATCTGTTTAAAAAGATCCAAGAAAGGGTACCGGAAGGTTTAAAAGGCAAAGACCTTTTAGAAGTGTTAGAAGAGGTGGAGCGATTTGCAAGAAAAGGAGCTTATATTCAACGTTATAAAGGATTGGGGGAGATGAATCCTAGTCAACTTTGGGAAACTACTATGGACCCAGAAAATAGACGACTCTTAAAGATAACTGTTGAAAATGCAGAACACGCTAGTGAGGTGTTTAGTCTATTTATGGGAGATGAGGTAGAGCCTAGAAAGCGTTACATCGAAGAACACGCTAAAGATGTAAAACATCTAGATATTTAAAAAGTAGCGAGTGTGTATTCTTTAAAAGAGGATAAAAAAAGGAGGTTCCTTTTTGCTTTAAGAACCTCTATACCTGTTGTAGCTTTAACCCTCCTGTTAGTGTTTGCAAGTTTAAAAGAACAAAACTCCTTATGGTATAACCTCTTTCTTCTTTTTTTAGGCTTTATAGCCTCCCTTTCCTTTATCTTTTTTATGATGTTTGAGAACAAACAAGAGAGAATCCTAGATGAGATAAGTTTAGCGTTTAACCGAAAATTTTTTGAGAAATTTTTAAAAAGAGAGCTTAAACCCAACTCCGCGATTCTTTTAATCTCTATCGACAATATTAAAGAGATCAATGAACGGTATGGAATAGAGAATGGAGATAAGATTTTAAGAAAATTTGCTCAACTTTTGGATAGATATTTCCCCAACATCCCAATAGGAAGGGTGAAAGCTGGAGATTTTTTACTTTTTTTCAAAGGAAAAGAGGGGATAAAAGAAAAGTTAGACAACTTCTTAAAGAAGTATAATCACACTTTTATCGACAATATAGAGATAAAGTTAGTTGGTGTATATGAGGTTTTTGAAAAAGGAACGGTTAAAAGTTTAATCGATAGAGCGTATGAACAGTTATACTATTGTCAAGAGGAGTGCAAAAAAGAAAAGATTAAACGAAAAGATGAAGATGTAATTGTTGAGAGTTTAAAAAAACATCACTTCTCCTTGCTTTATCAACCTATCCTAAATCTTCACACTAACTCTTTTGAGATGGTAGAGGTGATTGTAAAACTGGTGGATGAAAAGGGAGGGTTTATCCATCCTAGCCAATTTGTTCCAGTAGTTAACAGGTTGGGACTAGAAAATGAGTTTGATCTCGCCTTGACTAGAAAAATCTTAGAAGAGATAAAATCCTATTCTCTTCCTACAACTCTTAATTATAACTTTCATCTTTCTCCCTATTCTGTAAGAAATAAAAGCTTTTCAAAACAGTTTTTTAACTTAGTTGAAAGAATAGAACCTTCGTCGATGGTAATAGAGCTGTTTGAAACCGGAGTTTATAGGGATGTGGAGTTTTATAAAAAGATTTTAAAAGAGTATAAGAGAAGAGGTTTTAAGTTAGCATTTGATAACTTTGGAGCGTGTAACGCTTCAATTGAGTATATTAAAAATATCGAGGTTGACTTTATCCACTTTGATAAATTCTTTACGAAACGGATTAATAGAAGAAATTATGAGATTTTATTAAAAAGTTGGATAGAAGCTTTTAGGAAGTTGGGTATAAAAACTGTAGTAAAGTTTATCGATAACGAAGAGTTAATAGAACAGTTTAAAAAGTTGGAGGTAGATTATCTTCAAGGATTTAAGATAGCTACTCCTTTAAATGCTAAAGAGTTAAAAAAGTTTTTAGGAGAGAGATATGAAGTATGGAGAAAAGGAGATAAAGGAGTTTGACCCCAAAAGAGATTTAGAAGTTTGGGAGAATAAGCATAAAAAAAATTATCTTATAAAAATCACCCTTCCTGAATTTAGCTGTCTTTGTCCTAGAAGCGGTTATCCAGATTATGCTACAATGGTTTTAGAGTATATCCCAAACAACTATGTTGTAGAGCTTAAAGCGCTCAAGCTCTATATCAACTCTTTTAGAGATCGTTACATCTCTCACGAGGATAGCGCCAACGAGATTTTTGATACTCTCTATGAAAAGCTAAAACCTCGTTATATGAAACTTACAGCAAATTTTAATCCTCGTGGAAATGTTCACACAATCATTGAAATAGACAGCTCAAAGATGGAGGTGGAAAATGGGAAGGGTAGTTAGTTTAATTATCTTTTTTAGTCTACTCTTTTTTACTGGATGTGCCTCTAGAGGTTATACTACTACCGATGTTGGGGATGTGATGGTTACCTATGAGGGCGAAATAATAAGCGCAAGAACTGTTACCATTAGTGATAGTGGAGAAGGAACTGTGCTAGGTGCAATTATTGGAGGTGTCTTAGGGCATCAGGTAGGAGGTGGGAAAGGTAAAGATGTGGCTACTGCAGCTGGAACGGTTTTAGGTGGAGTTGTAGGGGCAACCCTAAATCGACGTACCGGACAAGAGCTTATTATCCGTTTAAGTAACAATCAAGAGATCTCCACAGTAATTAGGGTTGACCCTAAACGCCCTTTCTGGTTTAAGGCAGGGGATAAGGTTAGAGTTTTTCTAAGAGGGGGAGAGGTTGTAAAAATTGAACCGATCCTAAGGAACTGAAAGGATGTACGATATAGTTGTAATAGGTAGCGGAGGGGCGGGATTAACTACCGCCCTTTTTGCAAAGGAGCTAGGTAAAAAAGTTTTAGTCGTTACAAAACAGTATCCTACGGAAGCGCAAACCTGTATGGCACAAGGTGGAATAAACGCTTCTTTATCTCCCAATGATTCTATAGAACTTCATATCCAAGATACTTTAAACTCCTCCTATCAGCTAGCAGATAAAGAGATTGTTGAAAAGGTTTGTTCAAGTGCTCCAGAAGTCGTAAAATGGTTGGATAGAATAGGTGTTCCTTTTAACCGAGAAGGAAAAAATCTAGCTTTAAGGAAATTGGGAGGAGCATCCGCTCCTAGAGCCTGTTTTGCCCAAGATTATACCGGATTGAAGATTTTACATACCCTCTTTGATAACGCTTTAAAAGTTGGAGTTGAGTTTTTAAATGAACATTTTCTACTTAACCTAATAGTAGAAGATGGGCAAGCAAAGGGGGTAACCCTTTTAGATATTAAAACCTCATCAGTTAAAGAGGTTTTAGCAAAAAGCGTTGTATTAGCAACAGGGGGGTTTAGTAAAATCTATGGAAAGTTTAGTACCAACGGATATGGAGCGTTTGGAGAAGGTTTAAGCTCAGCTTTACGAGCTGGAGCGAAATTAAGTGATTTAGAGTTTGTACAGTTTCATCCCACCTCCTTAAAAAACAGTTCCATCTTAATTAGTGAAGCGGCTCGTGGAGCTGGGGGAAAAATAGTTGACTCTAGTGGTAAGCGGTTTTGCGATGAGCTAGCTACCCGTGATCGCCTTTCTAGAGAGATCTATAAAAAGCTTGAGGAGGGAGATAAGGTTTTTTTAGACATTACCCATTTAGGAGAAGAGTTTCTTTTATCCAATCTTCCCCAAGAGATTAAACTAGCCCACATTTATGAAGGGGTTGATCCTTTAAAAGAGCCTATTCCAATCAAACCTGCCGCCCATTACACTATTGGAGGTATAGATGTAGATAAAGAGTTAAACACCTCTATCAAATCTCTTTATGCGGTGGGAGAGTGTGCAAATACAAAATTTCACGGGGCTAATAGATTGGGAGGGAACTCTTTATTGGAAGTTATCTTTTTTGGGAAAGAGGCGGCGTTAAAAGCTGGAGAGGAGGAAAATGTAATAAAAAGCGGTTATGAACAACTCCAAAGAGATGAAAAATTTATTAACGCCCTTTTTAATTTTCCCAATAAGATCGATTTTTGGGAGCGTGGAGAGTTTTTAAGCAAAGTACTTTATCATAACTGTGGAATAATTAGGGAGGAAGAGAACTTAAAAGGGGTACTCTCTTTAATTAGACAACAACAAAGAGAGTTAAAGTTTATGGGATTAAAAGACAAGTCAAGAGTTTATAACAGTGAATTGGTTAGATTTTTGGAGTATGGCAATATGTTAGAGCTTTCAGAAGCGTTAGTAATTAGCGCTTTAAGTAGAAAAGAGTCTAGGGGTGCCCATTTTAGAAAAGACTATCCTAATTTAAAAGAGGAGTTTTCAGCCCATAGTGTAATTTTTAAGAAAGAGGATGTTTTACACTTGGAGTTTAAGAAAAATGGTAAAGATTAAGATAGCTAAAAAAAGTTATACCATTCCCAAAGAGATGCTTCTTTTAGAAGCTTTGGAGTATATAAAGCAGCATCAAGATCGCTCTCTTACCTATCGTCATATGTGTAGAAGCGGCGTGTGTGGTAGTTGTGCTGTCAAAGTTAATTCCAAAGAGGTATTAGCATGTGAATATAGGCTAAAAGAGGGAGATGAGGTTGAACCTTTAAGCGTGGTAGGAGTTATTAGAGATTTGGTTACCTCTAAAAAAGAGGCTTTGGAGAGTTTAAAAAGAGCTAGTGCTTACCCTTTAAAAATGGAAGAGGTTGAAGTTACCCAAGATGATATTACGCTAATAGAAACCCAAAGCGATTGTATTCTTTGTACAAGCTGTTATAGTAGCTGTCCAGTTTTTGAAGAGAAAAAGGAGTTTTTAGGTCCTTTTGCATTAAGCAGAACATACCGCTATCTAGCTGATAAGAGAGAACAAGAGAAAAAAACACATCTAGAAAAGGTGATAAAAAACGGAATTTGGGATTGTACTTTGTGTGGAAACTGCACTGAAGTTTGTCCTCAAGGGATTGATCCCAAAGGTGATATTTTATTTTTACAAAGTTGGGCGGGTAGATTTGGTTTTATAAACCCTTCTTTAGGCAGTTTTGGTAGTTTTGGATTGGAATTTTAGATGGAACTCCAAAAATACAACTTAGAGCTGTTTTCAACCGTCCCTAAATTTATCATCGAAGATATTAACCGCTACGGTAAAATAGTGCGTTATTACAAAAATATGCCTGCAATGAGCAGTGATGATACGATGAAATATTTCTATTTCATCATTGAAGGGAGAATAAAGGTATATCAGTTTAACTTTGAAACCTCTAAAGAGCAAACTTTAAGAATTCTTTCACAAGGGGATATGTTTGATGTGATTGTGGTTTTAGATCACCAACCGCACGAAATCTTAACCCATACTTACGAGGATACTCAAGCTCTTCAAGTTCCTATCGATAGAGTTGAGGAGTGGATCGATACCAATCAAGATTTTAGAAAACTATTTTTTAGATATGTGGCCGGTGAGATGAGAGGCTTGGAAGAGCTAGCTACCGATTTAAGTTTACTCGATACTTCTACTAGATTTATCAAACTACTTTTAAAACACTTCGATCCCAACGAGACTAAATTAAGACTTATCCACGATCTTCCTCACGAAGAGATAGCTTCCTTAATTGGTACTGTTAGACATGTGGTTAACCGCCATATCCAAGAGTTAAAAAAAGATGGTTCTGTCGAGGTAGAACGCAGAAAAATAAAACTTAACGATATAAAAAAGTTGATCGATAGATTGCAACTAAAGTAGCAGTAAAGTTTTATAAATCTGACTAAAATTTTATTAATATTTTCCGAACATAGACTTGCTCTAGCAATAAAAATTGTGTATAGTAACAGCTCCCAGCCTTGGGAGATCGGCTATTTTAGCCAAAAAAAATTTTTAAAGGAGGTAAAATGAAGAGATTACTTGTATCTCTAACTGTAGCAGGTTTATTAGTAAGTGGTGCTGTTGCAACTGAAGCAACAAAAGCGGAATCAAATAAAGCGGTTGCTCAAGCTAAAGAGAAAGTTCAAAAAGAGCAACAAGATGTAAAGATTGTAAAAGAGGCTGTTGAGGCGGTTAACTTAACCCATAAAGTTTTGATGGAGCTAGAAAAAGGGAATAAAGAGCAAGCTCTTAAAGATTTAGAAAAAGCTATTGGTAGATTGGAGGTATTACTAAGCGCTCCAAATGCTCCTGCTTTAATTCCAATCGATAGTTCTATTGAGATTGTAGATTTTCCAGGGACTTTACGAGATATTAAGACTGCTTTAATTACTGTAAAAGCTCTTCTAGCAGAAAACAAAGTTCAAGAAGCTAGAATGATTCTTAACACTTTAAGAAGTGAGATCGTATTTAAAGTTATCAATTTACCTTTAGCTAGCTATCCAGCAGCACTTAAATTAGCAGCTAAGTTTTTACACGAAGATAGAATTGATGAGGCTAAAAATATTTTAAATCAAGCGTTAGCTACATTTATTGAGATCGACGTAATTACTCCAATTCCTCTACTTCAAGCTATCCACTTAGTTGAGGTTGCAAAAGAGGAAGCTAAAAAAGATAAGCAGAAAGCTCTTGATCTTTTAAAAGAGGCAAAACTTGCACTTAAGAAAGCAGAAGCACTAGGTTATACTAGCGATTCCGATACAACTTATAAAATGCTTGAGGATATGATCGAAAAGATCGAAAAAGAGGTTAAAGGTAAGAACGAAGCTCAAAAACTTTTCGATGAGTTGATTGAAAAACTAAAAGAGTTCAAAGAGAAAGCGGTTAAAACTCTTAACAAGTAGAGCTTTAGGTGGGGCTTTTAGCCCCTAAAATTTTTTAAGGAGGATAGAGTAGATGGCGGTAGTTGGTTTTCACGAGCTTGAGGAGCTTTTCAGAAGAGGAGCGAGTTTAGATATTAAAAAAGGACACGCCAAAGAGATTACTGATATTGTAGAACAAAAGCTTTACGATCTGCTTTTGATGGGTCAAAAATCTGCCAAATACAACGGCAGAGATGTTATCTGGAAATATGACCTTCCTATAACCAAAGGGTTAGAGGAAACTATCAACGAGTTTAAAAAACTTGAGCAAGAGATTGAGGTAAGAGATATTCTAGAGCGGCTAGCAACCTATCCACCACTACTAGAGTTAGAGATTGAGTTGGAAAACTCTCTTCCAGAAATTGTGGGTGGATTGACGCTGGTTCTGGCTCGAATAATGAAAAAATTAGACGAGGAGAACAGAGCCGTTACCCACGAACTTATAGAAAGAGCTAAAGGGGTGATGGATCTGACCTTGTAAGGAGGTGTACAATGGTTGGATACCAAAACTTTATCAAAGATAAAGAGTTACTTAAAAACTTTGAAAAGCACTCCAAGATAGCTGGAGTGATCTTTTTAATTTTAGGTTTGCTGGGGATCTTCTTTCCAGCGATTATGTCTTTAACTGCTGCTTACTTTGTAGCTTGGCTGTTTATTTTTAGTGGTATTACTATAGGATATCATACCTATAAAACTGATAAAAAAGATTGGTTAGGTTGGCTAAAGGCGTTTATCTATCTTTTAACCGGTATTTTGGTAGCTATCTACCCACTCCCTGGAGTTGCAGCACTGGGAATAATTTTAGCTGTTTACTTTTTCCTAGATGGGTTTGCTAGTTTTGCGTTAGCTAGTGAGTTAAAAGGGCAAAAGTATTGGTGGCTGGTTTTAATTAATGGGATTCTTTCCATCATAATAGGAGTCATCTTTTTAGCCAGTTGGCCGTTTGGAAGTTTACTTTTAGTTGGACTTTTTGTTGGAATTAGCCTATTTTTTGATGGAATAGTACTTTTAAGTATGAGTAGCTATGTGAAAAAACTTGAAGAAGAGAGCAACTCTTCTACATCTCCTCAAACCTCATAAGGCATCAGCCTTATGGGGCAATCCTTTCTTGACAACCTTATAAACTTCCTCTAAAATTTCATCAAAATCCAAAGGAGAGATTAATGATAGTTAAAAAGGAAGCGGCAAAAATTTTGCTTGCACTCCATAAAAGTGATGACAAAACTATCAATGTAGAAAAATTAAATAATGAAGCGTTAGAAGAGTTAAATCTTAGTGGCTTAGTCAGATTTCCTATTCCCGCTAAAGTGGAATTAACTTACAGCGGAGCTATGGTAGCGGACGTTTTAAGTAGAGTGTTAGAAAAAATGGAGGAAGTTGCCCAGTGGAAAGATAATTTTAAATGGATAAGTAGTGAAGTTATAGCGATGATCGATGCCGCTATAAAAAACAAAGATAAAACTACTTCAGTAAGTCAAGAGGAGCTTTATAGACGCGGATTTGCAACTGAGGAGATGGAGCTAACTCCTGAAGCAAAAGAGCTTTTTAGTGCTTATGAGATAACTGAACCTGAACTTGTTATCGATGCAAAATTAGCAGAATATATTAGAAAATCTCCTATGGGTCCTACCGATTCTCACTATCTTCCCTTAGAAGGAAATAGCAAAGATCTACTAGAAGCGATGAGGTTGATCGCTTACAGTATTCCTGTAGGAGAGTTTTTTACTTTCAATGAGTTGGGACAAGCTGTAAAAGAGACTTTAACCTTAGGCGGTTGGGCGAGTGAAGGAAGTGTATTAGATAGATCGATTTTAGAATCTATTGCTAAGGTTGCAGATGGAGAAGAGGTAGATGTAGACACTTTAATCCATCTAGAAGCATTAGGGTATGTAAGTGATGTGGATACTTTAACAAAAGCGGGAGAGAAAGCGTTAGAAGTTTATAGAATCTTTAAGGATAGAGGTGAAAAACCGCTTAAATCGTTTGCGATAGAAAAAGAGGAGGTAGAAACTTTAAAAACGATTGATAAAATCTGGAAAGAAAAATATACTTCCAACCCAGAAGAGACCCCTACTTTTGATGAGATAAAACGGGAGCTGGTAGATAGAAAAGTTAGAGAGTATAAGAAAATTTTAGAAAAATATGGACGTAGACTTGATGAGATGCCTAAGAAAAAACAGGAGATCTTAAAAAAGTTTGGCGAAGCCAAGGATATGGTCAAATGGTTTGAAGAGAACTTTGATCTAAGAGAGTATCTTTACAATCTAGAAGCGTTTGGACTAATAAGTGAGGGAATTGATGATAAGGGAAGAGCTATCTACTATATAACTGAAGATGGTGAAAAAGTTATAGAAGATCAAAGCGATGAGAGAAGTATCCACTCTTGGAGTGTAAAAACCTTAACCATCTCTAATAAAATCTTTAGCTCTCCAAACAAGGAATGGGTAGTAGAAGCTAGAAAAGAGCGAGTTTTAGGAACTTATGAACCTAGCAAATCTGGGCTTTTATATGAGGAGTTGGCTAGCCATCCAAAACTTCCGTTTATGACGCGTTATGAGATGGATATTTTTAAGATGATTCCAGATAGAGGGATTGCGTGTGAAGACATTTTAGAGGAATCGCTACATCCAGAAGAAAGAGAAAAAAGAGTAGAAGCTCTAGATAAGTTGGAAGCTAAGGGATTTATAGAGATTTTACCAGATGGGCATATTGTCGAAAGTGAGTTTGGTAAATTGATGGATGATGCGATGAGTGGGGTACCAGAAGGGTTTGGAGCGCCTATTAACCCAATTATCTATCGGGTAGTAAAAGCTATCGCAGAAGTGGGAAGTATGTATGTAAAAGAGCAAAAAGTTAGAATTTTACCCCAAAACATCAAAGAGGCTATCAAAAAGAGCGGTTTGAGCAAAGAAACGTTTGAAAAAGCGTATATAGCCGCAAGAGAAGCTAAATATTTGGGAAGAAATAGTGTAAATGAAGCGGGGTTAAAGATGTTAAAAGCAGTAGAAGCGCTCAATGCGTAAGCTACTTAAGTAGCGGAAAAGTTGTAAACATTTGCACTAGAATTGTTAAGGGGGAAACAGTCAATTAAGGAGGGATTGAATGGCTCTTAGTCAAAAGTTGCAAGAGATTATCGAATCTCAAAAAGATGTGGTCAAAAAGGTAGCAGAGTTAATTACGGAGGGAATTGAAGAGTTAAAACAAAAGGCTACCGAAGAGAAGAAAACCTTTGAAGAGGTGGTAGAAGAGATTGTAAAAGCGGTTATGGATGTACAAAAAACAAATTTAAAAAAGGAGGAGAAAAGAATGGCAATGCCACTACTTGGGGATAAGTTTCCTGAACTAAGTGTTCAAACTACTCATGGCCCTCTAAGTTTACCTGAGGATCTGGTAGGAAAGTGGACAGTACTTTTTAGCCATCCAGCAGACTTTACACCTGTATGTACTACTGAATTTGTAAGTTTTCAAAAACACAAAAGCGAATTTGATAAGTTAAATACTAGGTTGATTGGGCTTTCTATCGATCAAGTTTTTAGCCATATTAAATGGGTAGAGTGGATCAAAGAGAAACTAGATGTAGAGATCGAGTTCCCAATTATTGCGGCAACTGATACTATCGCTTCTCAAATTGGAATGATCCACCCAAATAAAGGAACTAATACTGTAAGAGCGGTTTTTATTATCGATCCAGATGCGGTAATTAGAACTATCCTTTACTATCCTCAAGAGATTGGAAGAAATATTCCCGAAATTATTAGAGCTGTTAAAGCTCTCCAAAAAAGTGATGCAGAAAAAGTTGCAACTCCGGCTAACTGGCCTGAAAACGAGCTTCTTGGAGATAAAGTTATCATTCCTCCAGCAACTGACTGTGAAACTGCTAAAAAGCGACCTCAAGAGTATCAGTGTTATGATTGGTGGTTCTGTTATAAAGAGTCTAAATAATGCAAGCTCCTATGGGCTTGCTCCCCTCACTTGAAAAGTTTTTGCTTCTTTTAAAACAGGAAAACTATTTCCAAGC
This sequence comes from Campylobacterota bacterium, assembly GCA_013153095.1. Taxonomy (GTDB): domain Bacteria; phylum Campylobacterota; class Campylobacteria; order Campylobacterales; family Nitratiruptoraceae; genus Nitratiruptor. The sequence goes on from JAADFB010000033.1 coordinate 16,329, forward strand.
TCACGAAGTCCTAGAAGAGGTTTGGTTTCCTAGAAGAAAAGATAAGAGTACAGAAATTTTAGTTTTAAAAGGGTTTATAAACGGTGCCGTTGCACTGGAATTGAAAAAGCGAGGAAAAATACCACAAGCTAGAAGAGTTTGGAATAACTACATAAAGTACTCCCATCTAGTAGAAGAGATAGAAGAACCCCTATTCAAAGAGGTCTCAGCTTTCTTAAACTCTCTTTTTTAACATCTCCTTTTTACTTTTGGTATCATATCAAAAACTTATAGGAGCGCTTATGAGATCTCTTCTTTTGATTTTTCCTCTACTTCTGTTAGCTGGAGATGCAAATAAAACCCACTATTTTAAACTCCTAATGGAGCAACAAGACCCTTATGTATTTGATAAGTCCCAAAGAATAGAGTTAAAAAAAGCGATGCTAGAGGCGGAAACTAAAAAGAAGATAGCGGAGCTAGAGTATCAAAAAGCGGTAGAGGTAGAAAAGGTTAAAAAGGAAGCTGTTGAAGTTAAATCCCAAGCGGAGGTAGAAAAAGAAAAAGTAAGTATCTCTCCAGAGCAGGAGATGGTAAAAGTTAAACAGAAGATGTTATTGTACGGTTTTGCACTTGCGTTAATCACTCTTGTAGTTATCTACTTTATCTTCAAAAAATACCAAGCTCATAAAGAGAAGATAGAGCTTGAAAAAATGAAGCTGCAGGAAGCTATCCATGAGAAAGAGATGAAAATAAGAGAGAAGGAGATTCAAGCTCAAATGGCAAGTAAACTAATAGATGCTATCGCTAGTGGAAATCTTTCTAAAGAGCAAGAAGATAAACTTTTAAAAATAGCGACCAACTCCCACAATCTTTTAGAGAACAAAAAGTAAATTTAAAGTTTCCTTTGATTTAAAATTTAGTTGTCAAGAAAGAATCTTAATGAAAACACTTAAAAGTCATTTTAATGACACAAATTTAACACTAATTCAAATAGAGAAAAAACCCCTCCACTGTGGGAGGGGAGAACTGGTTAAAAGGGAGGATTAAAGAATATCAAGAGCTTTACAAGTTTCAACAGTTAACGCACCTTGAGCTAGGTCGTTCTTTCTTTGATACGCTTCTACCGCTCTTTGAGTCATAGGACCATAAATTCCATCGATTGGACCATGATAGAACCCAAGTTCTTTAAGTTTTCTTTGTAGTGCTTTGATTAGACCTGGAGTCATATTTGTCTTACAAATAACCGGTTGCCATTTATATTCAATGTCTCTAACTTTAACTTTTCTAGTAATATATTTATATTTTGGTGGAATCTCTTTAGTCACTACACCACCGGGTTCAACCACCTCTTTAACTCTGATAGTTTTATACTCTGCTGGAATTTTTACAACTTTTGTGCCTGCCGGTTTTACAAGAACTTTTTTAGTGATAGTTTTGTAGACTGGAGGAATTTTTACTGTTTTAGTAACTGCTGGTTCAACTAATACTTTTTTTCGGATAGTTTTATATTTTGGAGGAACTTTTACTAAACACATAATTTCACCAGTTTGTGGATCAAGCTTTTGCTCTAAAACGCTTTCTTCTCCATTTACATCCCAATCAGCGCCTGTACCACGAGTGGTTCCACTACCGTCTTTAGTTAAAACGATTTTACCTCCTCCGCCTAAAAGCGCTTGACCTCTTTTCCAAACGGTGTGTTCAGGCTCAACTAACACTTTTTCAGTTACCCATTTATATTTTGCAGGTTTAACTACTACCACCTTTTCTGTTTCAGGTTTTACCATAACCTTTTCAGTTACAGTCTTATAAACTGGTGGAGTTGGGATGATTTTTTCACCCTCTTCTTTTACAAGGATTCGTTTAGTAACCCATTCATATTTAGGTGGAATAGTTACTACTCTCTCTCCACCCTCTTCTACCACAACTTTTACTTTTTCAGTTTCATATTTAGGAGGAATTACAACCCTCGCATAACATTCTCCCGGTTTAGCATCTGGAGGAAGTAGTGTTAATCCTCTTGGAGGGATTTTAAGAGCCGGTTTTTCTCCATTTCCCTCTTCAACTATAGCGGTATCTACGCTACCACCTTCCAGCTCTCCAGTTTCCACATCTCCAGAAACTTCTGAAGAAACTATTCCAACTCTTCTAGTAGTTACTGCACTGATCTCTTCTTCAGCTTCTCTTACAGTTCGTCGGCAGTTTGCCGCTTCACTTTCAACTTCGTGTAATCTCTCCTGTAATCTTTGAACTTCTCGCTCTTTTTGGGATAGAGCTTGTTCCTTAGTTTTGGCTATTTCTGCGCACTCTTGAATAGTTTTACAATCGTAAGGTAAAGATGCTGTTGTTTGTTTGTGCGCACAACCGCTAAAAAGTAGAAGTGTTGCTGCAGTTATGCTAACAAATCCTAATTTTTTATAGGGTGTCATGATTATCTCCTTTTATATTTCTTGTTGGTACAAATTAATTATAATGCATATTTTCTTAAAATTTATTTTATTTACTCCCAAAACTTATAATCTCTTTTCTAGTTTTTTAGCTAATTTCTATTTAAAGTCCCATCTTATGGGGATTTAAAATATTGTTGGGATCAAATGCTTTTTTTATAGCTTTAAATAACTCAATCTCTTCAGAGGTAAAAGCCATTTTCATAAAGGAGGCCTTACTCAAACCTATCCCGTGTTCTCCACTTAAAGTACCTCCTAAATCAAGGGTTACTTTAAAAATCTCTTCTATAGCCTTGTATCCCGTTTCTATTTGATCTTTATTTACCATTACATTGGTATGAACGTTTCCATCGCCGGTATGTCCAAAACAAGGAATTTTTAAATTGTATTTGTTAGATATCCTCTCCACCTCTTCCAAATATCTAGGAAGTTCGCTCCGCGGAACGGTTACATCTTCATTTATCTTTACTTCTCCATAAATTGTAATACTTTGACTTGCATTTCTGCGCGCAAACCAAATATCGGCAGCTTCGGCGTTATTTTTAGCAATTTTAAACTCTTTTACATTATTTTCTTTAAAAAATTTCTCTAAGAGAGAGAGTTGATAACTTATCTCTTCTTCTACATTCCCATCAATATCACTAATCAAAATAGCCCCTGCATCTGTAGGAAGACCTTTTTTAAACTTCTTTTCTACAGCTTGAATAGTTAAATTATCTAAAAATTCCATCGCAACGGGGTTTGCTCCACCTGCTAAAGATTTGTAAACTGCGTTCATCGCATCTTTTACACTCTCAAAAACTCCCATAACAGTTTTTGTAAGCTTAGGTTTTGCTATCAATTTTAAAGTAATTTCTGTGATTACAGCTAAAGTTCCTTCACTTCCTACTAATATCCCGGGGATGTTATACCCTGCTACATCTTTGATAGTTTTTTTACCAGCTCTAATCAAATCTCCATTTGGAAGAACCGCTCTTAAAGCCATAACATAATCTTTAGTAATTCCATATTTGGTAGCTCTCATTCCTCCAGCGTTTTCTGCGACATTTCCTCCTATCGTGGAATACTCTTGACTGGCTGGGTCTGGAGGGTAGAAGAGTCCCAATTTTTCTACCTCTTTTTGTAAAGTTTTATTTATAACCCCAGGTTGAACTACTGCAACCATATTTTTTGTATCTATCTCCAAGATTTTATTCATATGTTTTTCTAGCGCTAAAACTATTCCCCCTTTAACGGGTAAAGCTCCTCCTGTAAAACCGCTTCCAGCTCCTCTTGGAACTACTGGTATCTTTTTGTCATTGCAATATCTTAAAACTTTTCTTACATCTTTCTCATCTTTAGGAAAAACGACCGCTTCTGGGAGATATTGCTTTCTAGTTGCATCATAGGAGTAAGCTAAAAGGTGAGGCTTACTATCTTTTACATTCTCTTTACCTATAAGTTTTTGTAACTGTTTAATATCGTTTTTGGTTATCATCTCTCCTCCACTAAATTTTTATAATAAGAGTAGTAATCTTTTACCTCTTTTTTATTGAAAAAATGGAAAAACGGTTTTTCTATCTTATTTACTCTAGAGTAGAAAGGAAGTTGTACCTCTTGACCTTGAGCGGGAATAGGATAATCTTTTAATATAGAGAAGCTATAACAATCTAACTGCAAAGTTGTATCTTTTAAAGTTATAAAAACTGTACTTAATGCAAACTTATTGCAGAAGTTTTTAAAATCCTTTCTAGTGGGAGCTGGATTTTTTTCTTTGGATAGTTCTGTAGCAAAAAGATCGGGATGTAAGAATTCATAATCTTGAAAATTTGATACCAAATTTTGGTATGTATATAGATTAGGAGTTATAGCCAAAGCTCGGTTTGAAAGGTAGCCTAAAATCACCTCATCCCCTTTTGTGGGTTTTATATTGGGTGTGGGTAAGGAGGGTTGGGCTAAAGCGTCGTAGGTAGTAAATCTAACCTTATCTGGTTGAATTAAAATAGCTCTTGCAACAATCGTTTGGAGTTCTTTAGAGATCTTATGTAAAACGATTCCACTAATTCCGATAGGGAGGTTTTGAGGTTCAATGAGTGCAGTTTTTCCCTCTATTTGTAAAATTGTGGTCTCTTCCGCGAACAAAAAAAGGGGTAAAAGTAGTAGTTTTAATCTTCTCAAGCGTTCTCCTTTAATTTTTATTACAACTCTATTATACCTCAAAAGCTAAATGTTGAGCCGATAATAATCAACTACCAATTCTACTACGGAGGTGTCCCATTAAAACTTTATGTATGAAAGATTTAAGCACTATTTGGATAAAATTAAGCCCTTTTGAAAAAGAGAGAAAATTTTTAAACCTTTTACTTCTTTGTACGGTGGCACTCTCTTCGCCAACCTTTGCAGATACAGTTCAAAAGCTGGAGTGGCAAAAAGGGGAAACTCTCCTAACTTTCTTTGAGAAGATGGGGGTTCCAGCTTCCCTTTATTACAATTTAGACAGAGAGGAGAAAGAGTTAGCAGATGAGATTAGAGCGGGGGCGCAATACTATCTAACCCTAGACTCTAAAGGTTCTTTAAGGCATGCCTTAATTCCAATAAATGAAGAGTTACAGATCCATATCTACAAAGAGGGAGATTACAAGTTAAAACTTGAACCTATCGCTTATGATAAGTTTGAAGATGCGTTTGCCATCTCATTAGACAGCTCTCCCTATCAAGATATTATTGAAGCAACCCATAACCCAAAACTTGCAGGCGAATTTGTCTCAGCTTTTAGGAACAGCATCAATTTTTCTAGGAGCATAAGAAAAGGGGATCGTCTAGCAATTATATATGAGCAAAAGGTAAGGATGGGAGAGTTTTTTGGCGATCCTAAGGTTAAGGCGATGGTGATAGAAACTAGAGGAAGGCGTCATTATGTTTTCTTTTTTGATGGGAGGTATTACGATCAGCATGGAAAAGAGTTAAAACAGTTTTTTTTAAAAAAACCTTTAAGTCGTATTAGAATAACCTCCCGTTTTACTCTAAGAAGATGGCATCCAGTTCTTCATCGATATCGCGCCCATCTGGGAGTAGATTTTGGAGCTAGGTATGGTACTCCGGTAAGAGCTGCAGGAAGAGGTAAAGTTGTTTTTGTAGGTAGAAAAGGGGGATATGGAAAGGTTGTGATGATTTATCACGGCAGTGGGTATAAAACTCTTTATGCCCATCTTTCTAGATTTAAGAGAGGGTTAAGAGTTGGAAAACGGGTAAGACAAGGAGAGGTTATAGGCTATGTTGGAAGTACTGGGATAAGCACAGGTCCCCATCTTCATTTTGGGCTTTACAAAAACAATAAAGCGATCAACCCTTTAAGGGTAGTAAGAATAGCCAATAGTCAACTGCAAGGTAAAAAGTTAAGAGAGTTTAAAAAGCTAGTAAAAAGATATAAAGCTCAAATAGATAAGCTTCTTGGAGAGCCTAAACCCCCGAAACGGTTAGAAATTGTAAAAGAGGATATTCAATATTTAGGAGGAGACGATGGAAAAGGCTGAGGTTCTAAAACTTGGGAGAGTTTTGGAGTTAGAGCTAAGAAGTGGCGAAATCACTTTACATCCTAGTGAGATCGCCCAGTATCTAAAATATCTACGCACAATAGATGAGAAAGCCTTCTACACCCTTTTAGAAAAACTCCCGGAAGAGATTCTGGGAGAGGTGCTTTTAGAACTTCCCGAATCGATCAAAGATGATGCAATTGAACACCTTTCTGTCAAAAAGTTGGCTAAAGCTGTAGAGGAGTTGGATAGTGATGACGCCGTTGATCTGGTTAAAGATATTGAGGATGTGGACGAGAATTTAGAAAAGGAGGTGCTAAAAAATCTAGATAAGGAGTATAAAGAGGAGATTGAGACTTTAAGCTCTTATGATGAAGAGCACGCTGGTGCATATATGCAAACAGAGGTGTTTAAAGCCTATACCAATGAAAGAATTAAAGATGCGATAGAGAGGCTTAGAAAGTTGAAAGCTGAGGGTGAACTTTCCAATGTCCATCAGGTATATGTGGTAGATCAACAAGAGCGGCTAAAAGCTATAATTCCTTTAGAAGATCTAATTCTTTACGATTTTGATACCCGCTTTAGCGATATTGTAGATGTAAAAAAGTATGAACCTATTACAGTAAGAGCTGATGAACCGGTGGGTGATCTCATTAAAAAGTTCGAAGATTATGACTTAGCAGTTGTAGCAGTTGTGGATGAGGAGGGAAGGTTACTAGGAAGAATAACCTCCGATGATATTATCGATCTAATTGAAGAGCAAGCTACCGAGCAAATTTATAATTTAGCTGGAGTTGATGAGGAGATTGAGGAGGAAGATGATTTAAAAGAGGTTACTAAAAAACGCGCTTGGTGGCTTTTTGTAAACTTGGGAACTGCGATTTTAGCTTCGTTTGTGATCGGACTCTTTGATGAGACCATTCAAAAATATGTTGCTCTTGCTGTATTGATGCCAATAGTTGCTTCGATGGGGGGAAATGCGGGTACTCAAACGTTAACAGTTGTAGTTAGGAAGTTGGCGTTAGGTGAAATAGATTGGCAAAATGCTAAAAAAGCTCTTTTTAAAGAGACCTTTATCTCTTTTTTGAACGGAATTATCTTTGCGATAATTATGGGAGTAATTGCGTGGTTATGGTTTGATGATTATATGTTAGGAGTCGTGATAGCGCTCGCGATGGTTATAAACCTCCTTGCCGCTGGATTTTTTGGAGCTTTAATTCCGTTGTTGTTAAAAAAGATAGGTTCAGACCCAGCGGTTGGGAGTAGTGTTCTTTTAACCACCGTTACCGATGTGGTAGGTTTTTTTGCATTTTTGGGATTGGCTAAGGTTTTACTTTTGGATAATTAAGCCCCCTCTTTGGGGTTTTTACACCTAATAAGTTCTATATTTTTCATCGATTCCAATCTTCCTAAAATCTTATTTAGCTCCTCTAAATTTTTATTACACTCCTCTTCTAGCTTTGCCTTTTTCTCTTTTACAATCTTTATCTGCTTTTCAATATCTTCTAGGGGAAGTTTGCAATTTTTTGCAGCTTCTTCTTCCTTTTCTAATACCCATTGGGTCAATTTCCTAATAAACTCTAACATCGCTTTTTCTCCTTCTCTTTTAAGATAAGTTGTTTAAACTCTTCAAAGACGTAAGCACTCTCGTGAGGACCTGGTGAGGCTTCGGGGTGATGTTGAGTGCTAAAGGTTGGGGAGTCTTTATAAGCTACCCCTTCGATCGTCCCATCAAATAGGTTAACATGAGTGATATTAGCTACTTTTTCGATCTCTTTAGGTACATTGTAGTTATGGTTTTGGGCGGTTATCTCTATTTTGTGGCTAGAACTGTTTTTTACGGGATGGTTTCCTCCGTGATGTCCAAATTTAAGCTTAAACGTTGGATAACCGTGTGCTATGGAAAGAAGTTGATGTCCTAAACAGATTCCAAAAAGGGGAATCTTAGCTTCAATTAGTTTTTGTATCTTTTGGTGTATCTCTTTTAAAATTAAAGGGTCTCCAGGACCATTGGAAAGAAATACTCCATCAACTTTTCCCTTACAAAACTCTTTTTTTATCTTTTCTACATCAAACTCTTGAGGTAACACCTCAACCTCTAAACCTACACTTGCTAAATGGTTTAAGATGTTTCTTTTAACTCCAAAGTCTAGAACATAAATTTTTGCTTGCGGCTTGGGAGGAGTAGTATAGCGATAGGTGGTAGCATCATAAATCCCTTGTTTATGAAGATAAGGCTCTTTGGTTGAAACTTCCTTAATGTAGTTGATCTCTTCAATTCTAGGAGACTCTTTTAAAATCTGTTGTAGTTTAGCTTTATCGTTAATAGAGGTAGAGGCTACCATCATACAGGAACCTTTATCTCTCAAAGTTTTGGTAAGAAACCGGGTATCTATATCACAAATCCCCATCACTCCAAACTCTTTTAAAAGCTCATCTAAAGCTTTTTCTGCCCTGAAGTTGGAAAAACGTCGCTGATAGGATCGAACAATTATCCCTTTAGCCCACGCTCTTTTGCTTTCCATATCCTCTTTATTTACTCCTACGTTTCCAATCTCAGGCATAGTAAACGTTATAAACTGTCCGGCGTAACTTGGATCGGTTACTATCTCTTGATACCCGGTCATAGAGGTGTTAAATACGATCTCTCCTACTTGTGTCCCTTCAGCCCCAAAACTTTTGCCCTCTAAAAAGAGGTCGTGTTCTAAGTAGATCCATACCGATCTCATAATAAAAGTCCTCTTTTTTTAAGCTCTTCTTCAAACAGCTTTTGAAAAACTATCTCATACTCATCACTACCTGGGATTAATTTACGTTTGTAATTGGATATCTTTTCTATCACAATATCCTCTATCTCATCGTAGCTTTTTATGTAACTTGTTATCGCATTAAAGATTAGATTTTTTACCTTATTGTCGGGAAGAGTATAGTTGATTAAATCTTCCTCATACAGTTTTCTTAGGATTTTATGGGAGATATCGTTATATTTATCTTCATAGTTTAAAATTACTCCAAATTCTGGAGCTAACCGCTTTTTTATTAACCAAAAAAGCTGTTTCCTATCCGCTAATTCTAAGTCTGGGTCCTCTTCCAATTCCTCAATCAGTTCCCACACCTTTTCATCCAATCTAGCCTCTTTTTCTAGCTCCTCCTCCAACACCTCCCTTACACTTTTTACTACTATCTCAACTCCTTGCGTGAATTGAATATTGTTTGAGAGGAGATCGATAGCTATTTTATTAGCCACATAGGGAGCGTGGGCTAGATATAACCTCATCTCTTTCCTCCTCTAAAAATTGTATCCTCCCTATCTGGACTGGTAGAGATAAGAGAAATCTTAGTTAAGGTTAAATCTTCTAACGCTTTGATGTAGTCTTGAGCCTCTTTAGGTAGCTCTTCCCACTTTCTAGCCCCTTTAACCTTTTCCCATCCTTTAAACTCTTCATAGACCGGAGTTACATTTTCCAAATCACTGGGAGGATAGTCGACTTCTTGGCCGTTATAAAGATAACTGGTAGCCACTTTTATCTTTTCAAATCCATCTAGTACATCCAGTTTCATTATAGCCATCTCATCACAGCCATTTAACCTAGAGGCGTATCTTGCAATCACCGCATCAAACCATCCACATCTTCTAGCTCTTCCCGTTGTGGTACCAAACTCTTTTCCCTGTTCTCTAAGTCTATCCCCATCTTCCCCTAACTCCTCTGTGGGAAAAGGACCATTTCCCACTCTAGTACAGTAAGCCTTAGCTATCCCTATCACATTTCCAATATCTTTAGGGGATAATCCCAAGCCGCTACACGCCCCGGCAGATATGGTATTAGAACTGGTAACAAAAGGATAGGTGCCGTGATCTATATCTAACATCGTTCCCTGAGCACCTTCAAGTAAAACTCTTTTCCCCTTTTTTAACGCATCCCAAAGGTAACTGGTGGTGTCGGTAACAAAAGGAAGAAGAGTTTTTGAGTATTCTTGAAGTTCTTGTAAAAGCTGAATTTTGGAAGGAGATTTCACCCCAATAGCATCAAAATAGGATTTGTTGGCTCTAAAATAATCCAAAATCTTTTGAGCCAATTTTTCTATATCCTTTAGCTCTCCAATTCTATGGCCTTGTCTGGATACTTTATCGCTATAAGCAGGACCTATACCTCTTCCAGTGGTTCCTATAGCGTTTTTTCCCCTCAATTTTTCTCTGGCCTTATCGATCTCTTCGTGATAACTAAAGATAAGGTGAGCTTTATCACTAATTAAAAGATTTAACTGATCAAACTGCTTCATCTCCTCAATTAATGCTTTTGGACTAACTACTACCCCATTACCGATAATGTTGATAGCGTTTGGGTTTAAAATTCCTGAAGGGATTAGATGTAAAGCTACTTTCTTTCCATCTACAACGATAGTATGTCCTGCGTTATGCCCTCCCTGATAGCGACATACAATATCATAGTTTTGAGCGAGAAGATCTACAACTTTTCCTTTTCCTTCATCTCCCCACTGAATCCCTACGATTAAATCAGCCCCCATTCTCAACCTTTTGAAGTTTCTCAAGTACGTTATCGGTATAGATCGCAAACCCACTAGCGTCTATCCCCATCACTTCATACTCCCCTCCGGTAGCTAAGGTGATATTGTTATCAAAAAAGCGAAAAAAGAGATCTTTGTAATATCTCATCTTAGCGTAGTATAAAGGAGCTATAATCAAATTCTCATAGTTTACACTCAAAGCCAACTCTTTCATCTTTACTAGCTCCTCCTCTATCTCGTCCGGCACTAAACCAAAAAGTTCATCTATATCCTCAAACTTAGAAAGATAAAGTAAACGCTCTATCCAACGGTGAGGAGTATTTAAAAGCTTATCTACGTCGATAATTTTTAACGTTTCTAAATCTAAATTGTAGGTGTGAGATAAAATTTTTGGAATGTTTATATTGGAGATTTGAAGTTGAGGTTTTAGATTCAACTTGTTAAAAAACTCCAACACAATGTTTAGAGCCTCTTTACAATCTCTGCTTTCTAAAATCTCTGCACCGATTTGATAATACTCTTTACTGGGATAACGATAGATAGGCTGAATATAGAACCACCGTTTATGCTCGGTACTTCTTCCTAATCGATTAATTATCAACCTAACTACATCTATTGTAGAATCCGCTCTTAAGGTCAGTTTTCTATTTTTTTCATCGTTAATTCTAATTAATTCTCTCTCATCCTCTACAAATTTGTGTTGATGGTAGGAAAAAAGCGGGGTTATTATCTCCTCAAACCCCCTTTTGTAAAGAAGTTCACTTGCTACCTTCTCAATATCTCGTTTTCTTTTAGCTTCATAGGCAAAGTAGAGGCGGGCATCTTTTGGAATCTCGTGCTCGTAGATCATCTTATTCCTCGAAGTAGAGTTGATTAAAAACTTTTACTGCCAAACCGTTATACTCTCTTCTTCCCAAATCCTCCAGGGCTAACTCTATCGCATTTACAACCCAGCAAGCTTGGTCTACATCAATTAAACCCATATGGTTAATTCTTAAAAGTTTTCCCTTTAACTTTTCCTGTCCCCCAGCTACATAAACGTTATATTTTTCTTTTAGGATTTTTCTAATTTTTTCCGCCTCTTCATCATAAATAGCGGTCATAGCGTTAGCTGGTTTTTTAGGAAAAAGTTGTAATCCTATCGCTTCTAAGCTAACTCTAGTAGCGGTAGCTCTTCGATCTGTTTTATCAAACAGCTCATCTAACCCAACATCTTTTATCAAAATCTCTAAAATCTCCTTTAACCCAATTATTAAAGTGGTAGCGGCGGTAAATGCGGTGGTTCCCTCTTTTTGTTTTTTTAACTCTTTAGCTAAATTGAAGTAAAACCCTCTTCCTTCTCCTACTCTTTCTATCCCATAAGAGCTTAAACCCACCATCGAGAGACCAGGAGGTAACATCAACGCTTTTTGACTTCCCGCAATTAACGCGTCTAAATTGGAGGTATCTATCTCCTCAACCCCTACTGCAGTAATACCATCCGCAACTACGGCAACGGAAGGGTTTAACGCTTTTATCCTTTCACTAATCTCCTCTACAGGGTGTCGTAAGCCTCCGGAACTCTCACAAATTTGGATAAAAAAGCTATCTATCTGAGGGTCTTTTTTTAAAGCTTCTTCTACATCGGTAACTTTTGCGGGTTGATCCCAGTCATACTTTAACTCTACTACCTCTTTTCCAAAAGCTCTTCCAATCTCACTAAACCGCTCTCCAAACTTACCTGCATTTACAACTAACATCTTTTTTTTACAAAAATTAAGAACGGTAGCTTCCATCGCCCCCGTACCAGTGGAAGCAAACATCACCGCCTCTTCCATTTTCATCAATTCTATTAAAAGCTCTCTAGCTTCTTGGAAAATCTTTTTAAATTCTGCTGTTCGGTGGTGAATAGTAGGGGCAGACATTGCAATACGCACCCTCTCAGGTACAGGAGTAGGCCCGGGTGTAAATAGCAGCATCACTTTTACCCTTAAGTTTTTAAAAAGGAGTATATCACAAGAAGGGTTAAGTTACAACCCCAACCCAAAGGGCTGGAGAGGTAAGTAAGGAAGGAGAGAAAACTATTTAATAGCTATTCTTTTAACATCCTCTTTCTGCTGTTGTCTAGGTATAATAATAGTTAAAACTCCATCTTCTACTTTTGCTTCAATCTTGTCTACATTAGCATCCGGTGGAAGGGTAAATTTTCTTTCAAATTTTCCAAAAAAGCTTTCTATCTTTTTATACCCTTTATCTTTCTCCTCTTTTTTAAATTTTCTTTCTCCACTAATAATTAACATATTATCTTTTACTTCCACATTTATATCCTCTTTTTTCACACCTGGGAGATCTATTTCTAAATAGTATGCTTTCTCATCCTCTTTCTCATTTACCGCTGGAATCCAAGAAGTAGGTTCTTTTTGGGTAGACATTAAAGAGGCTGGGGGAGCTACAAAATCTAACATAGAGGAGAGTCTTCTTTCTAGATCTTTTTCCAAATCCCTTAATTCCTTAAAAGGATCAACCATCATAGGTACCATTCTAAATCTTTGAGGGGTCATTTTTTGCCTCCTTTCTAAGTGTTGTTTTTAGTTTTCGCGAATTATATCATTTTAGTCTATCTATGTCAAGTAAATTAAATTTCCTTTAGCAATTTTTATTTAGTTAAATCTAAAATCTTTAACCCGTCGCCTCCTTCAGCTATAAAACCGTATCTTCCATCGGTAGAAATCTCCATATCATAGGCAGGATAGGGGATATAGATTTTTCCTATTGCTTTTGGATGGGAAGGTATAGTTAAGTCATAAACAGAAATGGAGGAGACTTCATTTAAAAGATAGAGCTTTTTCTTATCTGGAGATAGGACGAGCTTCCTTACCTTCTCATCATTTTCAAACTCATATCTGGAGTTGTTGGTTATATCTAATGTTACAACTTTTGAACTATCTTCTAAAGAGATGTAAAGAATATCGTTTCCTACTGCAACACTTTTAGCACCTTCTAAGGAGTAAAACCCGATTTCTTTGGGAGAAAGGGGTTCTTGAAGGGAGTAGATAGTTACTCCTCCTACATTATCGGCCACATACATCTTGTCCCATTTAATAACTATCTCATTGATTTGGCCATCTAAAGTTAAAAAACAATCTTTCCTAAGTTTTCCGTTAGATATATCTACTACAAACAGTTTATTTGCCGGAGTTCCTACATAAACTGCTCTTTGAGGAAGCAAGGCTAAAGTGGTAGCTATCTCCCCTTCTAACGTTTCACTTTCAACTTTGCTCAAGCTTTCTAAATCTATTTTGCTAACCCCTTGAGATTCATCTGCTACATAGGCAAACTTTTCTGTTGAGGTTACATCTAGCGCGTTATAGGTTGGAATCTCTCCAATAAATCTAGGATAGGTTAAAGAGGAGATGTCTACTACAGCTACCCCTTTAGTAGAGTCTGCCAGGAGAAGTTTATTACTTAAGAGCTTTACACTCCAACTAAATCCGGGAGTATCATAACCGGCTATGATGTTGGGGAAATTTTGCTCTTTATAGATGATAGAAACAGAATCCTCTTCTAACTGGTATCCTAAGTCTGGAAAATAGGGGCGTCCATCAATAAAGAGATAGTCAAAGAAGTTTGTACTGTTAGTTCCCATCAATTTGGCTACTTTGCTATCTCCAAAAAGATAGATCCACGAGAAGCGTCTATCTTCATCTTTAGGAAAATCGATAAAAGAGAAATAACCAAGAGGAGTTAAGTTACTAGTATCCACTTCCACTATTTTAAATCCAAAGGGATTATTTTTTGTAGGAACCTCTCCTAAAAGTCTATAAGTTTGTCCCGTTACTATACTTTCATATACCCAATCGTTATATTCTAAAACTCCATCTTTATCAAAGTCGTATCTATACAGCGCACCGTTTAGAGTAAAACATCTTGAAGTTAAATAAGCTTTTAAATCTTTTATGTAGCTCTCTGGGGCTATTGCTCCAAAGGCTAAAACACTAAATCCTGCTACCAGGACACCTAAAACTCTCATAATCTACTCCTTTAACACTTCTCGTCCTATCTTGGTGTAAAGCCCGTAATAGTATCGGACGAACTCTTTTAATCTTTCATCAGAAGGGAGATAGCGGTTATCCTCCTTCACTATAAGTTTTTCTAAAAACTGTTTTGGGTCTCTTTTTTGTAAATAGTAAAGAGCTAACTCTTTGTAAATTGAAAGATACCACTCTCTTAACTTTTTATAACTTTCTAAAGTTAAGTTACACTCCAACCTCTCTTTAAATTCTAACACTCCGGCGGTAAACAACCCTTCTAGATGTAATAACCCTTCCACATAGTAAGGCAACACCTCTTCTACTTCCATCCAGCTTATTAAAGAGACACTTCGCTGGATATGATCTAGTAAAAGCTCTTCCCAAAGCTGTGTAGGATTTAAAAGAAAATGGGTTACCAACCCTCCAGCAGTAGCCTTAAATTCCTCTACCAATTTAAACATTCCAGAAAGATTCATTTTAGCTTCACTTTCACTATCGATCCATAAGATATGTCCATACTCGTGACCGATAGTTGTAATATCGTAGATTTTATGCCAACTCTCCCTTTTTTCCAACAGTTTATAAAATCTACTACTGATCTTTTCTCCAAAAACTTCATAAGTTATCTTCATCTTGGGTTTTGCTCTTTGCATCTGTAAGATTAGATCGGGATAGGCAAAAATCTTTTTACCCAATTCTTTACTTACCATCTCATCATTTGGAACCACTTGGGCGCTAAAAAGCCCATTAAACTCGCTTCCATAAAAACTAAAAGGTCGGCTGATGTAAAGTTGTACTTTTTTTAAGTTTTGGAGAGTCTGTTCATAGATAGAAGGGACGGGGTAATTTAATTCTTTATACAATGTTAAGAACATCTTTTCTATCTGTTTTACCCTATTACCTTTGGGATAGGTGGGATCGCTAATCCTAACATCCCACTCTAAAGCGACCGCTTTTCGATAACGATCCTCATAATATTCTAACGGGTGTCCTATCTGGATAGGAGTGGTTATTTTCATCCATTTTCTATCAACTTCTGCCCAACGGGGGATTAGTCTATCTACCTCTTCCTCTTTTAAAGCGCTATAAATAGCCTTTAAATACTCCAACCACTCCTGTTTTTGATTAAAAACCTCATCTTCTTCCTGTTTTAAAGCCTCTATCATCTCTTGTACTCTTTTAGCAGCTAATTCGACCTCCTCCTTAAACGCTTGGGCATAAGAAAGGCGTTTAAACTCCCCATTTGGTTCTAATCTCAAAACCGAATAGCTTCTATCTCCAACCTCTCCATTATGTCCTTTATCTAAAAGGTTCTTACTATTTAAAAGTTCAAAAATCTTATCTTCATCTCCGTTGAAAAGTTCAAACAGTTCTCTATTTATCCCATAAATTATCTGTGCAGTCCAACTACTTTGCCACGAGCTAAAGGCTTCTCCCACATAATGGGAATATCTTAAAAGGGTTCTATAAAATGGGGTTAATAGCTTTTTTTCCTCTATTTCTCTTAATCGTTTTAAAAATCTAGAAAGGTAAAATTCACTTACCCAAATATAGGCTTTTTCCCTTACCTTTATCTTTTCCTCTTCCTTAAACTCTTTAATAATCTGTAAGAGGGCATCTTCTCTTAGATTTACGATCCGTTGAAGTGCCGCTAAAGTACTCTCCTCATTTTTTATCAATCCTACAAATTCTAAAAACTCCTCTATTAAAGTTTCAACTTCTTGCAGTTTTGGATCCAATAAAGAATTGTAGCCCTTCACCAGATTAAAATAGCTTTGGAGTTCTTCTTGCTCTTTCTCTAACATTTTATAAACTGTTTGAAGATCAAAAAGAAACTTTTTTGCCTTTTCCACTTTCTACACTCTTTCTAATAAAATTTTTGCCAGCTCTAACGCCTTTTTTCTATGGCTAATTTGCTCTTTAACACTACTATCCAACTCCCCTAAAGTTTTATCAAATCCCTCCGGAATAAAAATAGGGTCATATCCAAACCCATTATCTCCTTTTGGAGTTGTAACAACTTTTCCCCACATCCAACCGTGAGTTGTAAAAATCCCACTAGGAGAAGCGATCGCTATAGCGGCAGTATAAAACGCTTTGGAGGAGTTTACCCCTTTCTCTTTAAGTTTTAAAACTAATTTCTCTAAGTTCTCTTTATCAGTAGCGTTTTTACCAGCATATCTAGCACTGAAAATTCCCGGTTCATTGTTTAGAGCTAAAACGCTAAGTCCGCTATCATCGGCTATCACTATCTCGTTAGGAAGTTTTTCAAAGATCGACTTAGCTTTTATAATTGCGTTCTCTTTAAAACTTTTTCCACTCTCCTCAATCTCAATATCCCCTAAGATCTCTTGATAAGGGATCGTTTCTACCCCTAAAATCGCTTGAATCTCCTTAATCTTGCCTTTATTTGAAGAAGCTAAAATAACTCTCATTTTTTTCCTTTTTTTAGAGGAGTAGGCTTAAAATATAAAAAGGTTCCTATTATCAATTTTATCATAAAGGATTTTCTGTGAAAGAGATCGTAAAGAAGGTCTTGCCGTTAAGCTTGATTGTGGGGCTTAGATTCTTTGGGCTATTTATTGTGTTATCGGTGTTGAGCCAATACGCTCTCTCTTTACCTGGAGGAAATGCGTTTTTAGCAGGCGTTGCGGTTGGGGGCTACGCTTTTACCCAAGCTTTGCTTCAAGTTCCTTTTGGAGTTTTAAGCGATAAAATTGGAAGAAAAAAGGCTATCTTAATCGGGTTGCTTCTATTTGCTCTAGGTTCAGTAGTTGCAGCGGTAGCTAACGATATTTATACTCTTCTTATTGGTAGATTTCTTCAAGGAGCGGGAGCGATTGGAAGTGTAGTTACTGCGATGATCGCGGATTATGTAAGAGAGGATGAGAGAGCCCACGCGATGGCGGTTATGGGAATGGTTATAGCGTTAAGTTTTGCGGTAGCGATGATTGTTGGTCCAATTGTTGGAGGAATTTATAGCGTTAGGACACTTTTTTGGCTTACGGCGTTTTTAGCACTTTTGGCGTTGGCTATTCTTTTTATCGCCGTTCCTGAACCGCCTAAAATCGTTCACCACTATAGCGAAGAGGAAGCAAAAATTAAGCATGTGTTTAAAGATAAAGACCTAGTTAGAATGTATATCACCTTCCTTTTTCACT
>JAADFB010000032.1 GCA_013153095.1 Campylobacterota bacterium
GCGAGCTTCACCACCGCTTCAATAAAACTAAAGAGAGTCCTTATAAACCAACCTCTTTAGATGAACTGATAAAAGCGTTAGAGGGAAATAGTGTAGAATATGAGCACAAAAATAAGTGTTGTGGATTTCATGTAGATCTCCAAGCTCCAAAAACCTCAAATATCCTAACTGGAAATGCTTTAGCAGATGCGTTTGATAATAATGCGGATATGATGGTAACCCCTTGTCCCTTGTGTCATCTGAATCTAGATGTAAAACAGAAAGCGGCAGCTAAAACGATAGGAAGAGAGTTAAAGCTTCCTGTGCTCCATCTACCTCAACTTATTGGATTAGCTTTAGGATGTACTCCTGAAGAGTTAGGATTAAAACACCATGTAGTAGAAGTTCCAGTTTAATCTGGAGCTTCTTAAAACCGCTGTTTTTTAGGGAAAATCGTTCCTCCAAACGCCTTAGCTATAATCTCTAACACTGTTACAATAACTACCGAACCGGGCAGTAAACTAATTGGGAAGAGCATAATGATCTTAAAAATATCGACTAGTTGTCTATTGGCCTCTTTAACCAACTCCTTGTCTTCTCGCTTATTTTTATAGATTTCTAACATCTTCTTAGATTCTCTATACTCCCTAAGAAGGACTAGGTTAAACTTTTTCCAACTACGTTTAATTTTTGTTATAGCTTCTTTGCGCATAGCCTTATTGTATCACAAAAAAGGATACAGTTGAGCTTGGAAAAACCTTTCTAGATTTAAAATAGGAGAAAATTTATCCTCTTTTAACTTAATTAGTGTAGAATAAAAGCTCAAAACCTACAAGGAGGTGAGAATGCCTACAATTAACCGCTATGTAGACATTAGTGAAGTGGAGAGAGAGTCTAAAAAGGATTATATCGATCGCCACTCTCCTTTTATAATCTGTGATAATAAAGCTAAAAAGGGAGAGAAGTTTAAAGTAAAAGTAAAAGTTGGGAATGAGTACTCCCATCCTGACGATTTTGACCATTACATCGCATACGTTCAGTTGTGGGATGGAGATAGACTTCTTGGACAAGCAACCTTTACACCTGGAACTTTAGGAAATGAAAAAAGTCAAGTTGAGGTAGATTTTTACATTATTCCAACAAAAAAACTTAAACTTTCCGCGATGAGTTACTGTACTAAACACGGACTTTGGGAAAGCGATCCGGTAGAAGTTGAAGTTATTGACTAATTCTTGGGGGTTTTCTCCCCCTTTTTAACCTCTTTTTAACCCCTCTTTGTGTATTATTCCCCAATGGATGAGAAAGATCGTTTAAAAATTTTACATACCCTCTACAAGTATCGATGGTTAGGTATTGAGTTTATTGATGAGGTAAAAATGGCTCTCCCAAATGATCTTGAAAGTTTGCGTAAAGTTGTGCTAAAGTGCCAAAAATGTGATCTTGCCCAAACAAGGCATAATGTTGTTTTTGGTGAGGGTAACCCCAACGCCAAGTTGATGTTTGTAGGGGAAGCGCCCGGTGAAAATGAAGATTTAACAGGAAGACCTTTTGTAGGAAGAGCGGGTCAGCTGTTAACCAAAATGATCGAAAATGTGCTAGAGATAAAACGGAGTGAGGTGTTTATAGCCAATATAGTTAAATGCCGTCCTCCAAACAATAGGGTACCAACTCCACAAGAGGTAAAGGAGTGTATTCCCTATTTACACAAACAGATAGAGCTGGTAGATCCAAAAATCATAGTAGCACTTGGAGCTACCAGTTATCGACATTTAACCTTAGATAAAACCCCAATATCGAAAGTGAGAGGAAAAGTTATGAAGTTTGGAGATCGATATTTAATTCCAACATTTCACCCAAGTTACCTTTTACGAACCCCTTCTAAAAAGAAAGAGGCGTATCAAGACCTTCTTACGATAAAAGAGTTGCTATGCGAAGTTTAATTTTTATACTGGTGGTATTTGTTACCTTTTTACTAGGAGCTGCTAGATACCCCTCTCCTATTCCTTTACCTAAAACGGTATTTATCGATTTAGACCCCCATCCTTGCGATCAGCGCTGTTTAGAGGAACATCTACAACGAAAAGAGTACTTTTCTTTTATGGCAAAAATAAAAAGGGAAGATATTCCAGCCTTCAAAGAGGAGTATCGTCGATTAGCCCAACTTCTAAACGCTTATATCCCCACAGCGCGCCACACTTTTGGATTAGCAGTCTTTTATGAGCCTAGGTTAAAAAGTTACGCTAACAAAGTTGTCCTTTCTGCGTTCTCCTATTTTGCTTCCCAAAACACTCCAGTAGAGATAAAAAGCTATCCCCTAGGGCCAGAAGAGCCGCTTGAATTTCAAATAGAGCGAAGCGGAGCGGATGTAGGGATTGCACTTTTGACCTATGCTGAAGAGGAGAAATTAAGAGGTTTAAATAGCCCAATTCCTCTTTTTATCCCAACCTTAAACAAAGAGTATCTAGATGTCCCGGTTGGAGATAATATCTATTTTGGAGGTGTAAACTACAAAGACCAGCTTGAAATTATTAAGAATTTAGCAACAAAAGATGTAACCCTTTTTTATCTAAAGCGCTCTCCTCTCTCTTTGAAATTAACTAGAGATTTTTCCAGTGATCTAAGTAAAAACGTAAAGGCGTATCCTGTAGATGATTCTAGTAGTAATTTGGGTTATCTTTTAAGAAGGAATACCAGAATTAATCGCTCTTCGCTACTTTTTAACACCCCTATTGTTAAAACCTCTTTGATCCTTTCTCAACTTAGACTATATAGAAAAAACCCTAAAGCAAAACTCTCTACTCAAATCAATTACAACCCTAAACTGTTTCATCTAACTCAACCTAAAGATAGAAAAGATTTTATCCTTACAACTAGCTTTTTTCAACCTCCTGAGGAGCTGGAAGGACTCTATGAGGTATTTGATGACGGATTAAGTTATGATTGGGTCTCTTTTAGTACAATGGTTGGCTTAGATGCGTTTAGAAATGTTCCCAAACGAAGAAGAGCTTTTCCTATCGATTTTGTAGATAATCAGCTTTTATATCCAATTAGTGTAAAAAGAACACTACCTTTTAGTTTTGAAGAGGTTGAAGTAGATCAAGAAAGTATGGAGGAATCTTTACCGGTCTCCCGTTTTTAAGGCAGACCAACTTTACCTCCATCTTAAAACACCTCTTTTCTTCTTTAAAAATCTCTTGGAGTAATGAAAAAGAGGCGTTTTTAAGTTCTAAGAGAGTTGTTTTAACCTCTAATATATCTCCAAAAAATGCCGGATTTTCAAAATTTGCAACTATCTCTTTAACCACAAAGTGGTAACCTTGATAGATTGGAGACTTACCGGCACTAAAAAATATCTCACTCCTTGCTCTTTCACAGAAATTTAAATATTTGGAGTGATAAACTATTCCTCCTAAATCGGTGTCCTCATAATAAACTCTAACTTTCAATTACCAATCCACCACTAACGATACCATTGTAGTAGTATCGGTCTCTTTTCTATTAGCAGGGGGATTATTTTGATGGTTAACTTTATAACTCAATCCTAAGGAGAGGTTATCACTAATTTTTGAATAGATGGAACTCTTAGAATATAAAAACCAAGTATCCGCATCATCAAATCTAGAGCGAATATTAGCTTCTTCTACAAACTTTACATTTTCGTTAAATTTGTAGATATAATCTAACCCAGCTCTTCCAGAAAAATAATCTTCCTCATCTCCCTCATCGTAGTCATCTAAAGAGTAAAGGACATTTCCACTTAAATAAAGCGTTTGAACAGGCGTTTTAAACACATTAAACTTAACTCCTGGTCCAGTATAAAACTGATAATCATACCCAGAAAATTTATCATCTTTATATCCAACTAGATAGTTAAAATCGATAGTGGAACTTAAAGGACGAAAATAGTTTAATTCACTTCGTATATTGTTTTTGGTTTCTTCCCCATCATTTTCAGCATAATAAGCATCTAAATCTAAAGCTAGTTTATGAATATCCCAATCTTTTTGCCCTCTAAAATCCAATCCTAGCGATTTTGTATCGGTATTTCCAGTAGTTTGAATATAGGAAAATTCACTATGCGTTTTTAACTCCGCGCTAATGGCCATTAACGATAAAAAAGTAACTAATCCAACTTTCTTTATCACAGTTTCTATCTCCTTTTTTAAATCTCTATCTCTTCTACAATATCTAACCCAAATCCCCCTAAACCGATAAACTCTTTTCCCTTTTTGGAGGTTAAAAGTCTTATCTCGTGAACTCCTAAAGATTTTAAAATTTGGGCTCCTATCCCAAACTCTTTAGTTTGGTCACTAACTTTATTACTATCTAAAAAGACCAAAACACCACTATTTTTTTTAAGAAACTCTATTGAGTTAATCAAAGCATTATATCGGCTTTGATTTAAGAGTAGATTTTTATCTTTGATTACATTATGGAATTTAACATTTGCTTTACCTTTAGCCGAATAGAAGATAATAGCAGTATGGAGATTGTGAAGGTGGTCTTTAAAATCTATCTTTTGAACCTTTACTCCAAAAAAATCGATAGTTTCCTGAGCAACTTTTTTAACTAAAAGCTCATTTTGTAGCCGATACTCTACTAAGTCTGAGATGTAAACAGTTTTTAAATTGTGTTTTTTTGCAAACTTTTCTAAGTTATCTCTTCTAGCCATAGTCCCATCAGGGTTCATAATCTCACAAATTACAGCTACCGGTTGAACCCCAGCTAATCGACATAAATCTACACTTCCTTCGGTGTGTCCGGTTCTAACTAATACTCCCCCCTCTTTGGCTACGAGGGGGAAGATGTGACCCGGTTTCACAAAATCTTGAGGAGTACTGAGAGGGTTGGCAAGGAGTTTGATGGTCAAGTCTCGCTCATAGGCGCTAATCCCGGTCGTTGTCTCTTTGGCATCAACACTAACGGTAAAAGCTGTTTGATGCATCGAATCGTTTTGTTGAACCATAGGTGCTAGCTCAAGCCTAGAGGCTATTGAAGGAGTGAGAGCCACGCAGATGAGACCCCTAGCTTCTGAGGCTAAAAAGTTTACTTTTTCTGGGGTGCTAAAGGTTGCGGCATAGACCAGATCTCCCTCATTTTCTCTATCTTCATCATCGATCATCACTACTATATTGCCTTTTTTTATCTCCTCAATAGCCTCTTGCACCCTTTTTATCGGCATCTTTTCTCCATTTTTTAGCCTCAATTATATCAAAAACCCAACTCTCTATAAATCTTTTCTATCGCCTCCTTTGCTCCTAAGGGAATAGAAATATCGGCGCCCCACGCTTCTTTAGGGTTGATTCTAATAAGTTTTGCATTCAAAAGTTTAGCTATCCTTTCTCCTGTAACTCTAACAGTGGGGACTGCTGTACCCGCTCCAATCTCTATAATTACCAATTTTCCTAAAGAAGCTCTATTTAAAAAATCGTTAAAAAGCTCTTCCTGATAAACTCTTCTTTTTTCAACAAACTCCCAATCGTTAAACATTAAAATATTTGGTCGGGCTAAAGAGTTACAAAAAATACATCTAGGAAGAGGTTCTAAAGCTTCAAACTTTTCTAAGTCTACCTTAACCTCAACATCCTTTGCGCTCCAAACCTCTTCTTTACAAGGATGAGTACATTGAAGATAATGTATACTTCCGTGAACCTCTTCGATCTTATCGGGACTAAAATTTGCTTTTTGAAACTGTCCATCCACATTCGAGGTGAATACAAAATAATCTTTTTTACTTTTAGCTATCTCTAAAAGTTGAGAAAAACCTAGATGAGGTTTAGTTTTTCTATAAAGATTTAACCTATGACCATAAAAAGCCCACGCTAATTTAGGGTTTTCTTTAAACCATCTAGGATTAGCCAACTCCTCAAACCTCAACCCCAACTTTTTAGCTACTGGATAGGCTCTCCAAAAACCTTCAACTCCTCTAAAATCTGGGAGTCCACTATCTACACCTATTCCTGCCCCAGCGGTAATTAAGATATAATTTGCTCTTTGGATCGCTCTTACAGCTTCTAAAATCACAATCGCTCCACAATAAAGGGGTATAATTAAATTAAATTTTAGCATAAGGAGAGAAGGATGAAAAAGATAGTTTCTGCTTTAATTGTTGGGTCACTTTTAACGACTGGGGCATTTGCAAAGGGTACTCCTCCAAAAACTACCAAAAAACGAGATTTTGCAACGGTAAAGAAGGAGGAAATAGCTAAGCTTGAAAGAAAAATGGAAATTCTTAAAAAAAGAATAGCGTGTGTAAAAAATGCTAAAAAGAAAGCTGATATTAGGGAGTGTAGAAGAAAATATCCTCTAGTCAATAGAAAAAAGCATAAAAAACACTCTTCTAAAGAGATGGAAAAAAGAGCACAAAGAGATAAAAAAGGAAGAATGGAAAGAGGTCAACGCAGATAAGGGATTTTAAATGGTGCGCAAAGATCGACTTATAACCGCTTTAATAATCTTTTTGGCTCTCTCAATGTGGGTGATGGTTGGAAAAGTGATAGCTTATCAAAGTTTAGGTACAATTTTGTGTTAAGCGCCTCGCCATAGGGGCGAGGGT
The DNA here is from genome assembly GCA_013153095.1 of Campylobacterota bacterium. GTDB lineage: Bacteria > Campylobacterota > Campylobacteria > Campylobacterales > Nitratiruptoraceae > Nitratiruptor. The sequence goes on from JAADFB010000032.1 coordinate 6,536, forward strand.
TACCACTTCACTTCTGCAGTAAACATATATCGAAGCTGTTCATCATCTTTCAAGTGGTTGTTTGGATCGATATGAAAAAGGTTTCCGATAAATTTTAAATATTTGTTGTAGGTATACCCAACTCCAGCGATCCACTCCTTTCTTTTCACTCTATTTCTTTTATCATCCCACCGATCGTACCTTCCGAAAACACTTACCTCTCTAGTTGGGCGCAGTTCGGTATTAACACTCCACCCTTTTCCCTCGAACGGTCTATCGCTGTTAGTAGCATCTGCATACATTCCCGCAATTAAAAGTTCTGGGCGGTTGTAAACTGCGTGAACCCCATACCATTCAAAATCATCTCCAGAATTTTTATACTCTGGATTTACCTGTCCAGTTAAGGAGAGATCTGCGTAGGTATCGGAAGTGGGTTTAGGTTTTCTCTCCCCCGTCCCTAAAAGATGGTAGGTTAACCTATATTCAAAAGAGAGTTTTCTATTATCCTCTACTCCAGTAAAATGGTATCCTTCTCCATCAAAAACTCCAATTTCAGAGCTAAAATAGGGAGTTTTGGTTTTTAAGTTTACTCCTAAATCTGCTGAGTTGGTAAGATGGGCTCCATTTCTCTCCTCTACAAAAGTTTTAGCCACACTTCTATAATACCAACCGTGATGTTCCTCCCAATCGATCCAAGGTCGATGGACCTGTCCAAACTCAACACCGCTATAAGGCAATACATTATCAAAATAGATATACGCGTACTTCAATCTCACTAGCCAACTTCCTTGTGCTCCGTCTTGTTCTCTATCGTGGAAAGTGTCTAGTGTTATTCGAACATAATCACTATCGTTCCAATAACCTTTAACTTGAAAGTAGTTTCTTCTAGTTTCAAAGCGACTAATATCATCCTTGCTCTTGTCATCATAGTTGATATGGGTAAAGCCTAGATAGTGAACACCGTTAATTTTAAGCTTTGGAACTTTACTAGAGATTTTGGTACTTTTTAACTCCTTTGCAAAATCTTTTTTGATCTCTTTTGCAAACTCATCCTTACTTACAAACTCTCCTAACTTTATTCTCCCTTCTCCTGGGGTTGTATATAAAGCACCCGTTTTTATATCTTGATAAAGTGTTATAGTTACCGCATTTAACGATACTACTCCTAAAGCTCCTAATAAAATCTTTTTCACAAACTAACTCCTTTATTTGAATTGGGATAAAAATCGTATAAAAGTTTGGTTACAATTTTATTACAACTTTCCTCAAAGGGAAAAGGTGAATATATTTTTAGCATATTTAACCCTATTTCTTATTCTGGGTTCTTGGTTACTGTTTTATCCTTTAACTTGTCTTTCCCTTATTAGTTTTGTTATTACTCTCTTTTTTATTTCTAAATATGGGTTTGAATATTTGGTCTTAAAAAGGGGATGCATTGCTAACTGTTTTTTTAAAAAAGGGAGCTTAATTTATCACCTTCTCTTAGGAAAAATTTTTCTTTTTGTAATCTCTTTTATTTTAAGCATCTTTTTTACTTTTACTCTTTTGAGTTATTTACTTTTTTGGGACTGGGGAGATTTGTTACTATCAGCAGGATTAGCGTTAGCTCTTCCTATTAGCTATCACCTCTTTTTAAAATTTGGAGCTTTTAAAGAGAGTTCAAAAGAGATTTTAGCTACCCGTCTTTCCGTCTATCTAAACGCCTTTATATTTTCCATTTTACTAGCTATTTTACATCTTCATCAACCTCCCCCATCCTACTTAGATTACAATCTTCCAAAAACTTTAGCTGCCGCTTCTAGTACTATCTCTTCTAACTGTCCTTTAATTCAAAAAGGGCTAACTGTAGTAGTGCAACTAGACGCTTTAAAATGGTGGTTGATAATTAAGTATAGCTTTACCGTCCATATTTTCTTTTTAAAAGCTGTAGTGTGGCTTCTTTTTTTACTTTCCAACTCTTTAGTAGTGTATCCTTTTAGCATACTTTTTATGGAGTTGTATCGAATTTTTAACAATATCTCCTCTTCTAGCGGTAAGAATTGACTATAATTGCTTTTTATAAGAAGGAGGTTTAGGTGATAGAAGAGATGTTTCAAAACAATATCTGGCTAATTAGTGCTTTTATACTTGCGATTGTGGTTTTAGCCAAGTTTGTAGCTAAAAAAACCGAAACGGTAGATGTGTTATGGCTAATAATCTTTGGAGCGATCTTTGCAAATTTGGGCATTATTCCTGAACACCACGAGGTTTTGGAGTATATTGGTGAGTGGGGAATAGTGTTTATTATGTTTGCACTTGGGTTTGATGAGGATTTGGAGCGGTTTAAGGAGGGACTTAAGCGGGGAATAGGAATAGCAATTATTGGAGCAATTTTTCCCTTTTTAGCCGGTTTTATTAGCGCTAAAATGTTTGGATACAACGATTCTGTAGCGTTACTTTGGGGATTAACGATGACGGCCACAGCGGTAAGTTTAACTATGGTTAGTTTAAAAGCAACTAACTTGCACCGCTCTAACGCAGCTACTGGAATTATGACCGCTGCGGTTGTGGATGATGTGTTATCTCTGATAGGAGTAGCTATAATTGTACCTTTAGCTGTAGTTTCTGTAAAAAGTGGGGGAGAAATCAGTATCAATTTAGAAAGTATTTTAGTTATTGGTTTAAAAGTGATCCTCTTTTTTACCATTGCAGTCATTATTGGAATGTTTGCATTCCCCGAAAAAGTCCCCCAACAGCTCCCTCCAAATCCAACTCTTCTACAAAAGCTAGATTATTATCTAACTAAGTTTTTTGTTCCTGTGAGTATAAAACGATTACTAGTGATGTATGGAGGAGAATTTACCCCGTTAATTATGGTGTTTATTGCGATGAGTATGGGGGCGTTAGCAGATATTTTTGGCTTTCATCCAGCTATTGGAGCGTATATCGCCGGGTTGTTTTTAAAAAAGGATTATTTTCTTTTTGATAAAGACCCAAATCCAGATCGAATCTATCACGAATCCAAGTTTGTATTAGATCATCTAGCTTTTACAATCTTTGGACCTATCTTTTTTGTAAATTTGGGAAGTAAAATAGTGTTTGATTTGGATATTTTTGCTTCCATTTGGCATCAAGTTTTAATTCTCTTTGCACTAGTTTTTATATTTCAGGTACTCTCAGCCGCTTTTGCTGCAAGATACACTGGAGGTTATAGCTGGTATGAAGCGGTGATGATAGGGTTTGGAATGCTAGGAAGGGCGGAGTTGGCGTTTATAGTTATCGATATCGCTTACACTGAGTATCACATTTTTGATAAAGCTCAATTTGAAACGCTAATCTTTGCCACCTTTTTGTTAAATATTTCCGTTCCGTTAGTGATTCATTGGTGGAAACCCTATTATGAGGGAGAGAAGGAGCTAAAGATTTTTGGAGTAAAACTTTCAAAGTAGGTTCCCGTAGCGATAATAAGCTGCACACGCCCCTTCACTACTAACCATACAGCTACCAAGCGGTTTTGAAGGGGTACACGCAGTT
>JAADFB010000058.1 GCA_013153095.1 Campylobacterota bacterium
CGATGGGTAAATCGGCTCAATTCCCTCTACACACTTGGTTAGCCGATGCGATGGAGGGTCCAACTCCAGTATCTGCGCTTATTCACGCTGCGACGATGGTAACTGCTGGGGTATATCTAGTAGTTAGAGCGTTTCCAATCTATTCTCAGATTCCAGATGTAGGTTTTTGGATAGCTGCAATTGGGGCGTTTGTAGCGGTTTTTGCGGCATCTATGGCACTAGTAAACACAGATTTAAAAAGAATTATCGCTTACTCCACCCTTTCACAGCTAGGATATATGTTTGTAGCTGGAGGATTAGGAGCTTACTGGATAGCTCTTTTTCACCTAATGACTCACGCGTTTTTTAAAGCTCTCCTCTTCTTGGGTGCTGGTAATGTAATGCATGCGATGAATGATGAGTTAAACATCTTTAAAATGGGTGGACTTTACAAAGTTATGAGATGGACGGCGATCTTTATGATTATCGCTTCTTTAGCACTTGCTGGAATCTATCCGTTTGCTGGATTCTTCTCTAAAGATAAAATTTTAGAAGTTGCGTTTGATTCTGGTCATTATGTGTTATGGTTTATGCTCTGGATTGGGGCGGGAATGACCGCGTTTTATAGCTTTAGATTGATTATGCTTGTGTTTTTTGGAGAGGAGCGATATAAAAAGTATGGGTATCATCCTCACGAAGCGCATTGGTATATGTTAGCAGCTATGGCTCCATTGGCAATCTTGGCAATAGTAGCGGGATTTTTTGAAAAGCCGTTTGAAGAGTTTGTAACAAAACTTCTACCAGAATACCATTTCCACACTCACGGAATTGCAACGGTAGCACTAATTGGGGCAACCACTTTTATAGCTTTAAGCGGTATCCTTTTTGCAGTGTATAAATACTCTAGAGGCGGATTTAGTGAGAAGTGGAGAAACAACCCTCTTTACAAACTTCTTTATAACCAGTATTACATTCCTTTACTCTATGAAAAGGTTATCACCGAACCTTATAAAGAGCTTTCCAAAATTGCGTGGAAAGAGTTGGATCTACGCTTGGTAGATGCGACTGTAGATTTTATCGCTGGAATTATTTATAAATCCGGTTTTGCGGGAAGGGTTGTTCAAAGTGGTAACCTTTCCAAGATGTTAAGATGGATGGTGATAGGTTTACTCATTCTACTAGTGCTAGTATTCCTATATAGTCCGGTTAGGTAAGGAGCGAATTTATGGATCACATATTGACACTACTCATCTTTTTCCCAGCGTTGGCAGGAATGCTGGGGTTTATAGTTGATAAAGAGAATATTCAAGCGTACGGGATAACCGTCGCAGCAATTGAATTTATCCTCTCTTTAGTTGTATGGATGCTATTTGATGTAAATAATGGCGGTTTTCAGTTTGTAGAGTTTATCCCCCTAATTCCAAATTACGGGATTAACTACTATGTGGGAGTGGATGGAATCTCTTTATTTATCCTCATCCTTTCAACCTTTATTACCTTTGTGGGACTTATCTCTTTAAATGTTAAGAAAAATCTAAAAAATATGATCATCTCCCTCCTTTTTCTTGAGATGACAATGGTGGGAGTGTTCGTAGCGTTAGATGCTATCGTTTTTTATGTGTTTTGGGAACTCTCTTTAGTTCCAATGCTTTACATTATCGGTTACTGGGGAAGTGAAAAAAGAATCTATGCGGCGATCAAGTTTTTCCTTTATACCTTCTTTGGATCGCTAATTATGTTGGTAGGTATGCTGTTTTTAGCTTATCTTTACTATCTAGCTACCGGTACGATAAGTTTCTCAATTCCCGATTGGCATCGGCTTATCCTTCCGTATGAGTATCAGTTCTGGCTATTTTTGGCTTTCTTTTTGGGAATGGCTATTAAGGTTCCTATGTTCCCATTCCACACCTGGTTACCTTACGCTCACGGACAAGCCCCAACAATTGGTTCAGTAATTCTTGCTGCTGTACTTTTGAAAATGGGAACTTACGGGTTTGTTAGATTCTCCTTACCGATCTTTCCGGACGCGTCAGTAGCTTTAATTTCCCCAATTGCATTTTTAGCAATAATAATGGTTATCTACACCGCGATGGTAGCATATGCTCAAGAGGATTTAAAACAAGTTATTGCGTATAGTTCCATCTCCCATATGGGTGTAATAGTGTTGGGAACTTTTGCGATGAATATTGAGGGGATTGCGGGTTCAATCTTTTTAATGATTAGCCACGGAATAGTAAGCGGGGCGCTGTTTATGCTGGTTGGAAACATCTATGACAGACGCCACACCAAACTTTTAAAAGAGTTTGGGGGACTTGCCCAAGTGATGCCAAAGTATGCTCTTCTTTTTGGAATTATGTTGATGGCTTCGGTTGGTCTTCCTTTAACTATCGGTTTTGTTGGAGAATTTTTGAGTTTGATGGGAATTTATAAAATCTCTTCTGCGTACGCATTTTTAGGAGGGCTTTCGATAGTTTTAGGAGCGGCTTATATGTTGAGGGCGTATAAGTTAACCTTTTTTGGACCTATCACAAATGAGAAAAACAAAAACCTCCCCGATCTAAACTGGAAAGAATTAACCTCCTTAGCTTCTTTAGCATTGGTAGTTATTTGGTTAGGAGTAAACCCCAACCCGATCCTAAAACCTATAAATAAGAGTGTGGAGAATATGCTAGATTTGATGGAAAAGAAAGCGATCACTCAAAAGGCAAAAGAGGTTTTTAGTCATAATAGAGTCGAAATGGAGGCAAGATAATGGAGCCTATTAAAGTTAGTTTAGAATCTCTAAACCTTACAACCCTCCTACCGATGCTTATTGCGGTAGCAGGGGGGTTGACTATCTTAATTATCGATCTGATTAAAGAGAATCTACATAAATCTCTTTATGTGATGCTCTCAATTTTGTTTTTGCTTTTAGATCTAGGGGCGTTAATTGGATTGGATATAAACACTCGCGGTTTTTTTGATGTGATGCTAATTGATGGAATAGCGGTAATTTCTCAAATAATTATTATCGTTGCTTCAATGCTTTTTATCCCACTAGCTTTAACCTCTAAGCGGTTTCACGAGTTTAGTTTACCTGAGTTTTTTGCCCTCTTTTTGTTTATGGTAGCTGGATTTCAGTTTATGGTAGCTAGCGATAACTTGATTTTGATCTTTGTAGGGCTTGAGACTGCAAGCTTATCTCTTTATCCTCTAATTGCGTTTCACAACCGCGATAAATCGTTTGAAGCTGCGATTAAGTATTTTACAATGGGAGCAGTTGCAGCTGGATTTTTTGCATTCGGTTCGGCGTTGCTTTATGGATTAACTGGGAGTGTGGAGATTTATAAAATTGCTGAGGTTTTAACAGAACGGGGGTTTGAACCCATTATTGTAGTTTTAACTGCTGTAGCGTTTATGATCGCCGCATTAGGTTTTAAACTTTCAATGGTACCTTTTCACACCTGGACACCCGACGTGTATGAAGGAGCTAGCTCTGCGTTAGCTGGATATATGTCGGTTGTACCAAAGTTAGCGGGTTTTGTAGTAGCGATGAGAATGTTTGAATTTCTAATCCATAGCGGGATAGTGTGGGTTAGAGATATTCTTTATCTAGCAGTGGTTATTACGATGACCTTTGCAAATATCGTTGCTTTAGTTCAGCACGATGTTAAACGGATGTTAGCGTACAGCTCCATCTCTCACGCTGGGTTTGTGATGGCAGCGATTATGATAGGTACAACCCAATCCAATAGTGGTCTTTTCCTTTACTGGATACTTTTCCTTTTCACTAACTTGGGTGCGTTTACGATGCTTTGGATCTCTAGACATAAATCCAACCTCTGGCACGACCGTTTTGACCATCCGTATGAAAAATTTTCAGGGCTAGTTCAAATTATGCCAATTGCAGCGACCAGTATGGCGGTGTTTATGCTCTCTTTAGCAGGGATTCCTCCTTTTAGCCTCTTTTGGGGAAAACTTTACATTATGGGAGCGGCTGTAAATTCCGGTTACATTATGCTAGCGTTGATTATGGCAATAAATAGTGCAATTAGTGTTTACTACTACTTAAAGCTGATTGTATATATGTTTATGAAAGACCCAATTTCAGATAAACAGACTATCTACTTTAAAAACTCTTCTCTTAGCCTTAGAACTATTGTAGGAATCTCCGTAGTGTTTACTATCTTCTCATCCTTTTTCATCTCTCCGCTTCTTTCCTACATTACCGAAATTGTGAGGCTAAGCGGGTTTTAAAAAAATCTCATCTACCACCGATAAGGTGGGATGAGTATTTCTTAAAGGAGACCTTTTGACCAAAGCTCAACTTAAGGAGTTTGAAGAAATTTTACGCCACCGATTCCAAAAGATTCAAGCCCACATCCAAACCCTCCTAGAAGAGTTAGATGAGATAGAAGAGCTTCAAGAGTTGGAAGAGATAAAAGATTTGGATAAAATTGCGGAGTTGAGCGATACTGAAAAGAGAACTATCAAAGAGCTTTTAACTCAAAAAAGAGCAATTCTTTTAGCGTTAGAGAAGATTCAAAACGGAACTTACGGTTACTGTAAAGATGGGAGCGAGATAGCGATAGAAAAGCTTAGGGAAAACCCTATCTATGAGTGTTGAAAAGTTTGAGTTGTACTTAAAAGAGTTACGCAGTGTTGTTAAAAAGAAGGGATTAAAATACTCTCTCCAGCGTGAACAGATTCTAAAAGCTCTTTTTGATTCCTCTTGCCACTTAACTCCCGAAGAGGTTCACCAAAAAGTTAAGATCATAAACCCTTCTATTGGCTTAGCAACAGTGTATAGAACACTTTCTCTATTGGAAAAAGAAAATTTAGTAACCTCTATCTCCTTTGGAAGTGAAGGTAAAAAGTATGAACTTAACCGAGGAGAGCATCACGACCATATGATCTGTATTAAGTGTGGAAAGATTATAGAGTTTTTTAAAGAGGAGTTGGAGAGGTTGCAGGAGAGGATCGCTAAAGACAACGGCTTTAAACTCCTCTCCCATCAGTTAAATATGTATGGAATCTGTAAAGAGTGTCAAAGAGAGTTTAACGATTAGGGTTATAGATCAGTTCTCTCTCCTCTTTTGGCTTTTTAGCATCTTCTTGGACTTTACTTACCATATAGATGGGGGCGATAAAGATAAAAAGGATAGAAACTACCAAAAACGCCACCAAAATGTACATTGGAACAAGTTTAAAGTGTATACTCTTCATCTTCCCTTACCCTATCTACCATCTCTAACGATTCTAGGGCGTTCATTAAAATCTGCTTTTTGGTAACGAGTGATTTGGTACGGATATTTTTTTGATGTTTATCCAGTTTTGGATCGGCAATTATCGCCATAAACTCCTTTTCTAAATCTTTTACCAGCTCTTTTATACACTCTTTATACTTTTCATTTACACTCACTTTTTATCCTCCTTTTTTGGTCTAAACGCTTTTATAACCTTTTCATCGGTTTGAATATAGGGACCTCCGATTAAATCGATACAGTAAGGTACCGCTTCAAACACAGCATCTAAACACTCTCTAATACTTTTTGGTTTTCCCGGAAGATTAATAATTAAACTTTTTCCTCTAATTCCAGCAGTTTGTCTAGAAAGGATAGCAGTAGGAACATATTGTAAACTGACCGCTCTCATTCGCTCCCCAAAACCGGGTAATAGCTTCTCACATACCGCTTCTGTAGCCTCTGGGGTTACATCTCTAGGAGCTGGACCTGTACCTCCCGTTGTCACAACTAACGCACACTCCTCTTTATCGCACAACTCTTTTAAAGCGTTTTCAATTTCTTCTTGCTCATCCGGAACACAGCGATACACAATCTCAAACGGGTTTTTTAAATACTCTTTCATCGTATCCATTATCGCTTTTCCGCTAATATCCTCATACACTCCACCGCTTGCCCTATCGCTTGCCGTTACCACTCCAATCTTTATCTTATCCATTCTGCCCCCTTAAAAGATGTCCAACCCCTTTAATATAATACACTATTCCAAACGGTTTAAAAAAATTGTACGCTTCCTGCGGGTTTATAATCTTATCCAACTCTCCTAAAAACACCTCTATCTCCACGCCTTTTTCTTTTAACTTTTTTAACTCTCCCTCTTTCCATTCAAAAAAAAGAAGTTCTTTTAATTGCGCTAGAGTAGGGGTATCTTTAAAAGGAGAGATGTTTAACTCCAAAGCTGGATAGAGAGCTTTTTTATAAAAGAAACGAAGATAAGCTTGCGGATTTTTGGTAAAAGCTAGTAGCTCTTTCTTTTTAATTTCTAGTGGCAAATAGTTGAAAAAAGCGGGGGAGAGAAGTTGAAGTTTATTTATCCGTTTTCCTTCTTCTAAAGAGTTTAACGCCTCTTTAAACGCTCTTTGCGCCCCGTAGCTAAAACCGGCTAAATTAAACTCCCCTTCCTCTAAAAACTGCTTAAAAAGAGGTTTTTCATTTTTAAAGCCAAATCCACTAAAAAACCTCATCACTAATTTTTCCTATCTCTTCTCTGCTTACCGTTTCATTATGTAGAAGTTTTTTAGCTAAAAGTTTTAATATCTCCTCTTTCGATCTTAAAAACTCTTCTAGCTCCTCTCTAGCTTCCTCCATTAAGATGGTTGCATCGTGAAGGTCTCCAAAAATCTTACTTCCCATTCCATATCTACTTACCATCTCCTCCGCTAGCAGTTTTGCTTTAGCTAAATCCTGGGCGCTATTTGAAAACACCTCGTTGTAATAAAGCTTAGAAGCTACAAATCCCGCTAAAAACACCTTCAACTTAGCCATCATCTCACCTCTAGATAGAATCTCTCTATCCACCTCTTTAATCCCTTCTCCAACTAAAGAGATCTTTTCAAAGTCCAATCCATACCAATAAGCACTTAACGCTTTTGCTCCCTGATAGAGGGCTTGAATCTCTTTCTCTTTTTGAGAGAAAGCTAAAAGCTTCTTCTTTCCATATAAAACCTTATCCTTAACCTCCTCAAAATCGCTTATTTCAACCACTTTTTTCTTTTTCCTAAGAGCTAAAAGCGCTGCTTCATTTACTAAACTAGCTAGAGCAGCTCCGCTAAATCCTACTGTCATTTCGGCGAGGCGCTCTATATCCACTTTATTGGGAACTTTTTTTAGATAAATTTTTAAAATCTCTCTTCTTTCCTCTTTATTTGGAAGGGAAACAAAAATTCTTCTATCAAATCTTCCCGGTCTTAAAAGCGCTTCATCCAGTAACTCTATTTTATTGGTCGCTCCAATAACGATAACTCCGCTAGAGTCTTTAAACCCATCCATTTCGGTTAAAAGCTGATTTAGGGTGCTTTCCCTCTCATCATTTCTCATTCCACCTCTAGCTTTACCGACTGCGTCTATCTCATCGATAAAGACGATACTAGGAGCCATCTCTTTAGCTTTAGCAAATAGGTCTCTAACCCGCTTTGCTCCCATTCCTACATAAATTTGAACAAAAGCGCTACCACTTTGATAGAAAAAAGGAACCCCAGCTTCTCCAGCCACCGCTTTAGCGATTAAGGTTTTTCCAACACCTGGAGGCCCCACCAATAACACCCCTCTAGGCATTCTTACGCCAAAGTCGATAAATTTTTTGGGGTTTTTTAAAAAGTTGATAATCTCTTCTAGCTCCTCTTTAACCTCTTTAATTCCCGCTACATCCTTAAAAGTTATATCACTAACTTGAGGATGAATCTCCATCTTCATATCGTCACTGTTATCTGCAGGAGCTATCTGTATCTCGTGACGAATGGGGATCGGTTCGCTTCTTTGCCTTTTTAGTGCATAAACGATATATCCCACAATGAAAGCTAAAAGCAATAATGCTACAAGATCGTAAATGTAAGCGTAGTTTTCTTTTACCCGTAGAGGTACAGCTTTATAAAGTTGGGAAAGGTCAACTGCCTCTTTTGGAATTTTAAAAGTTTCCCCTCCACTTTCTAAATAGATGAATCGATCTCCCATTAAAGCCCTATCGATCATTTTATTTTTTAACATCATCTCATAGGTAGCGTAATCGATAGAGCCAGCTCTCTCTTTTAACATAAACAGCGTACTTAAAAAAAGTACCGCAGTTAAAGAAAGGATGATTATTAGTAAGTTTTTACTAACACTTCGCAAAGTTGCCCTCTTTTTTGACCTCATACTCATCTAAATAGATCCAGTTTCCTTTTAAATCTTGGCTACTTTCAATCCAGACAGGATTAAAAAATTGATCATATCCAAAAAAAGCTTCTCCCTTTCTTCCTTCTACTAACACTTCTAAGCTTGGATGTTTTTTTCTAAAGTGGTAATTCTTTTCTGCAATTAAAGCTTTTATCTGATGGTATCTTCTTTTTGCATCCTGTTTAGAAACTGTATTTTTCATCGATGCTGAAGGGGTATTTGAGCGTTTAGAATAGGTAAAAAGATGGATATGGGTTAAGGGAAACTTTTTTAAATTCTCAAACGCCTCTTTAAAAATCTCCTCATCTTCTCCCGGATGCCCTACAATAAAATCGCTTCCTAAAGCAAAACCATATCCTGCGATCTCCTCAAACAGTTTTAAATCCTCTTTGACCCGGTTTCGTCGGTTCATAATCTCTAACATCTTATCACTAGTGTGTTGAAGAGCGATATGAAGATGTTTTGCCATCCAAGGCTCTTTTAAAATCTCCTTAAACTCCTCATCGATTTGACTAGGTTCTAAAGAGCCTACCCTAATTCTTCTAACTCCTCGAATTTGAGAAACTTTTTTAAAAAGTTTAGCTAAAGAAGTATTGGTATCTTTTCCATAACTTCCTACATTTGTTCCTGTAAAGATAAACTCTCCAAACCCGTTAGAGGCTAACTTTTCGATCTGTTTTAAAATCTGCTCCTCATTTACACTTCTAGCCAAACCTCTAACAGAAGGGATTATGCAGTAGCTACATTTAAAATCGCACCCTTCTTGAATCTTTACAAACGCTCTACTTTTCCCTTTAAACTCCTCTATTATCGTAGAATCGATCGTCTCTAGATCGCCCAATTTAAAAAAATTTTCTTCTTTGAGTAAAGAGTTGACCCGTTTCTTCTCAGAATGACCAAAAACCCCATTAACCTTTTTAGCTCTTAAAAGCTCCTCTCCTTTAGTAAACGCTCCACACCCCGTTAGATAAACTTTTTTGTTCTTAAGACGGTTGATATAATTTCTTACACTACTATCAGCACCGTTTGTTACAGTACAAGAGTTTACAACTATAATGTCCGCTTCGCTCTCCTTTTGTACAACTTCGAAATCTTTCAAAGAGTTAAGCATCACTTGGGTATCAAATAGGTTTGTCCTACACCCAAAGGTTTTAAAAAAAACTTTCAAGTTACCTCTTCTCCTTGATGGTTGTTTATATCTTCTGTAGTTAAAACAACTTTTTGGGCTGGATAGGTGATTTTTATATCGGGTTCGGCAATATAGCGATCAATTATCTCCGCTGAAATTGTACTGCGTAAAGTTAACGTTGCGTAAGCGTTTGTCATATACCATAAACTCACTCTAAAGCCGTAATCTTCAGCAAAAGTAAACACCCTAACATCTACATTTGTATTTTTTAAATGGTAGGTGCTTCTTAATTTGTTTAACTGCTTTCTAGCAATATCGGTATAACCTTTGGCATACTTTCTAGCTACCTCTTTAGCGATATAGGCTGCTTTTTTATGGTTGGAATCAAAAGTTATATTAAAAACCAGCGTATCCCAAACCGTTTTAAAACCTTGATGGGTATAGTTGGCGATTAAATCGGTAAAGATGTAATTATTGGGAATAAAAATTACTCTTCCCGCTCTTCTATTTTCTAGATAGCTAGTTAAAGTAACATCTTCTAAGATGGTGATTCTAAGCAAAGAGATGTCGATAACATCTCCCACGTAGGTTAAGCCGTTGCGTTTAACTTTTATCCTATCTCCAACATGAATTGAGCCTCCAAAGACGATAACCGTCCAACCTAAAAGGCTCATAAACATATCTTTCATCGCAATCGCGATACCTG
>JAADFB010000072.1 GCA_013153095.1 Campylobacterota bacterium
GGGTATTATATCACCTAAAAAAAGATAGAGGAATGCAAAAAAACAAGCGGTATCGACCCAATGTGGCTGCCATAGTATTATCGAGCGAATATCCCAAAAAGGTGGAGTTTTTTATCGCCGCTCGTACCGATGTACCCGATTCTTGGCAGTTCCCCCAAGGCGGTATCGATGAGGGAGAAAACCCTAAAGAAGCGCTTTTTAGAGAACTAAAGGAAGAGATCGGTACTAGTGATATAGAGATTGTAGCCGAGTACCCCCAGTGGGTAAGTTACGACTTTCCAAATACGATCGCCAAAAAGATGTATCCTTATGATGGACAACGGCAAAAATATTTCTTGGTTAAGTTAAAACCGGGAGCCAAGATCGACTTAGAAACCAAAGAGCCCGAGTTTAGTCGATATAAGTTTGTTCCCTATGAAGAGCTTTTTAGATATGTGACCTTTTTTAAACGTCCCGTTTATAAAAAAGTGCTAGAGTATTTTAAAAAAGAGGGGTATTTTTGATGCTGATAGTACAAAAATATGGCGGTACAAGTGTAGGAAGTTTAGAGCGTATAGAAAATGTAGCTAAACGGGTAGCCAAAACCAAAGATGCGGGTAACGATGTAGTAGTTGTGGTTTCAGCTATGAGCGGAGAGACAAATAAGCTTATCGATTTAGCTAAACATTTTAGTCCCACTCCTAGAAAGCAGGATATGGATCTGCTTTTAAGCAGTGGAGAGAGAGTTACAGCGGCGTTATTATCGATTGCGTTAAATGAGATGGGTTATCCAACCGTAGCGATGACAGGAAGACAAGCGGGAATAGTAACCGATGATTCTTATACAGTAGCTAGAATCCAAACTATCGATCCAACTCCTATTCAAAAAGAGCTAAAAGAGGGAAAAATTGTAGTAGTAACCGGTTTTCAAGGGGTTACACCTGAGGGGAATGTTACCACTTTAGGAAGAGGGGGGAGCGATTTAAGTGCGGTTGCTTTGGCAGGAGCGTTGAAAGCTAATAAGTGTGAAATCTACTCCGATGTAGATGGGGTGTATACCACCGATCCCCGAATTGAACCCAAAGCTAAAAAGTTGGATAAAATCAGTTATGATGAGATGTTGGAGCTTGCAAGTTTAGGGGCTAAAGTTTTACAAAATAGAAGCGTAGAGTTGGCAAAGAAACTTGGGGTAGTGATAGAGGCTAAAAGCAGTTTTAATGATAACCCCGGAACTATCATCACAAAAGAAGAGGAGATTATGGAAAAACCTTTAGTTAGCGGAATAGCGTTAGATAAAAATCAAGCTAGAGTCAGTTTACGAGGGGTGGAGGATCGTCCCGGAATCGCTGCTGAAATCTTTAAAGCGTTAGCTAATGAAAATATAAATGTGGATATGATTGTGCAAACTATTGGAGAGGATGGGAAGACAAATTTAGATTTCACCGTCCCTGAGAATGAGCTAGAACTGGTTAAAAAAGTTATTTCCAAATTTAAAGATGAGTGTGAAAAGATCGATTTTGATCCAGATGTAGCAAAGGTTAGTATTGTTGGTGTTGGAATGAAATCCCATAGCGGAGTGGCTAGCAAAGCGTTTGAAACGATGGCAAAAGAGAATATAAATATCGAGATGATTAGTACCAGTGAGATAAAAATATCAATGATAATTGATCAAAAGTATGGAGAGTTAGCCGTGAGGGCACTGCATTCAGCCTATGAACTGGATAAATGACTTTTGATCAATGGACTTTAGAGACGATCCGTTATGATAAAAGTATGATGAGTTGGCTAGAGGAGCGGCGCCACGAATGGCTTCCTCTAGCTCAAGATGCGATCTTAAAACTGTTAGAAGGATATACCCTCCTAGTTTTAACAGATGATAATCGAGATTGGTTTGCGACCTACATTCTTTCCAAATTAAATAACTCTTTAAAAAACCGTCCTTTCCTTCCAGTTTATAAGTTAAAAACCCTCTATCCAAATTTAAGAACCCTTCAAGAGGAGGAAGAGATAGAACTGCTTTTTGATATGCTTTCTATCTCTTTTGGGGAGAGATTCTTTATCTGGTATATTGGAAACTCCACCTCCTCCTATTTAAAAATTGCGATGCGGTGTAAAAAGGGTTTCTTTTGGATTATGGATAAAGAGGTGCAAAACGGATTTACTTTACGTTCTTATGATGAGTTGTTGGATATAAAACTGTTACAGCTTTTTAGATTGTTTGATAAAAGTATTGATGTGATTCTTTTTGGGGAGGTGGAGGTTTGAAAAGCGGGATTATTCTTAGTAGCGATTTTGAAAAAATTAAAAAGGAGTTTGCAAATCAACCTCAACGGGTTATTTTTTTTGAAAGGGATGAGTTTAAAGTAGAAGATGTAAAAGAGGTAATTCAAGAGGCGTTTATCTCCTTAGAACCCAAAACTCTTATTCTTTTAGCAAAAAAATTTAATCTATACGCTCAAAACGCCCTTTTAAAAGTGGTTGAAGAGCCTCCTTTAAAAACCTCTTTTATCCTAGTTCTTCCCTCAAAATCTAGTCTCCTCCCAACAATTTTATCCCGCCTTCCAATTCTTAAAAAAGAGATAACTAAAAAGGAACCTAGGAAGTTTGATGAGTTTAACCTAGAAACACTTTACTCTTTAGTAAAAGAGAAACCTTCCAAGGAGGAAGCAAAACTGATCTTAGAAGGTTTAATAAAGTTTGCTATAGATAGAGGAGTTTTATTTACTGAGAGAGAACTGGAATATTTTTCTAAACTTCTTTCTCTTTTGGAGTTAAATAGTAATCCTACAAATTTAATTATTGGAGCGGGACTTACAATTTTGGAGAAGCTATGAAAAGAGTTAACCCTGCTGATTTAGCTAAGATTATGAAACGGTTAGATGTGGATGAGGTGGGTATAGAAATTATGAAAAAGAAGGGAGAGTTACTCTTTTTCTTTATAAAAGACCTCTCCGTTGGAGGAGCTAATATCTTAAAACAGGATGCATTAAGTGTAGGAGCGGATGTAGCTTTACCTAGGGGAGTAGTTTCTTGCAAATATAAAAAAGTTGATGCGCTTTTGATGGGAACAAGACGACAACTAGAACAGTTAGCCACAAAAGAGCTTATTCAACCCTTCAACCTCCAAAAAATAGCTAAAGAGTTAAAAAAATATCTAAAAACCTCAACTACTACTTCTTCTTTCCCCAAAATTATGGGAGTAATAAATGCTACAAATGATAGTTTTTATCCAAACAGCCGTTTTTTAGGAGAAGAAGCGATAAAAGCTGTTGAAAAAATGGTTCAAGATGGAGCTTCTATAATAGATATTGGAGGTATGAGTACCCGACCCGGAAGCGAAGAGATAACCCCTAAGGAAGAGCTAAGAAATGTAGCTCCTATTATAGATGTAATCGCTTCTAGAGAGTGGGATGGAGTAGAGTTTAGCATCGATACCTACAGGGTGGAGGTTGCAAAGTACGCGTTAAGCAAAGGATTTACTATCTTAAATGATATTACCGCCTTAGAAAATGAAGAATTGGCAAAAGTTGCTAAAGAGTTTGACGCTAAAGTTGTGTTGATGCACAAAAAGGGAACTCCTAAAACGATGCAAGAAAACCCATTTTATGAAGATGTGGTAATGGAGGTAAGTAAATTTTTTGAAGAGAGGATCGAGAAAGCCAAAAATTTTGGGATTGAGAAATTGGTTTTAGACCCTGGAATAGGATTTGGAAAAAGGGTAGAGGATAATTTACTACTGATTAGAGATTTAGCAGAGTTTAAAAAGTTTGGCTATGAAGTTTTGGTAGGGGCTAGTAGAAAATCGGTTATAAATTTTATCTCTCCTTCAGAGGTAAAAGATCGATTAGCGGGTACTTTAACCTTGCATTTAGAAGCAGTAAGAAATGGTGCTAATATTATTAGATGTCACGATGTTTTTGAGCATAATCAAGCTTTTAAAGTTTTTCAAGCGTTAAGAGAGGTAGAGTAGTGTTTATTCAAGTTACTTTCCAAGCTGCTAAAAGATTAGAGCAGTTTTTCCCGTGGGTATATAAAAATGAGATTTTAACCCCTTTAGACTCTTTTAAACCGGGAGATATTGTAAAAGTTGTTAACAAAACCCAAAAAGTTTTAGCCACCGGTTATATCAACCCTAACAGTACTATCACTTTTAGAGCTTTATCGTGGAGAGATGAAGAGATTGATGAACGGTTTTTAAAGTTTAGAATTGTAGAAGCGATCTCAAAACGGTTAAATATCCCCTCTAACGCCTCTAGATTTATCTACTCTGAGGCAGATTTTTTGCCCGGGTTAATTGTGGATTACTACAATGAGCATTTAAGTATCCAGTTTTTAAGTGCGGGAATGGTAAGGTTTAAAAGTGAGATAATAAAAATTCTTAAAAATCTTCTTGAGCCTAAGGGAATTGTGGTAGAAGGAAATGAAACCTCTTTAAAAAAAGAGGGGATAAAACCTTTTAAAGAGGTAATTGGAACGATCCCTTCTAAAGTTGTGATTGAGGAGAATGGGATAAAGTTTTATGTAGACCTTCTTAATTCTCAAAAGACTGGGTTTTATCTAGATCAACGAAAAAATAGAAAAATAGTTACCGAATATGTAAAAGAGGGGGAGAAGGTTTTAGATTGCTTTTCCAATAGTGGAGGGTTTGGTTTATATGCCAGAAAGTTAAAAAAGGCCAAAGTTAGAGCGGTCGATATAAGTGAAGAGGCTATCCTTTTAGCTAAGGAGAATTTTGAGCTAAATGGAGTTGATGGGGAGTTTGTAGTTGCAAATGTATTTGATTATCTTAGAGCCGTTAGAAAAGAGGGGGAAAAATTCGATCTTATCATTTTAGACCCTCCCTCCTTTGCAAAGGGTAAAGCTAATAAAGAGGGAGCAATTAGGGGGTTTAAAGATATAACGCTTAACGCTTTAAAACTGTTAAAAGAGGGGGGAAGGATAGCGCTTTTTTCCTGCTCTTACTACGTAGGGATGGAGGATTTAAAAAAAGTTGTACTAGAAGCATCCAAACATACTAAAAAAGTTATCCAAATCCAAGAACATCTTTACCAAGATATAGATCACCCCTACATCTTGCAAAACCCTTTCTCTCTTTACTTAAAAGGGATTCTTTTTAAGATGGTGAAGGTTTAAGAAGGAGTTGAGTTGACCTATAAAGAGTATAAAGATGCAATCGAAAAGTTAAAAAGGTGGGCTTATGCGTATTATGTGTTAGATGATCCTGAAGTTAGTGATGAGGTTTACGATAAACTTTACAAAGAAGTAGAAGAGTTTGAAAAGAAAAATCCCACCAAGATCGATAAGACCTCTCCCACTCAACGAGTTGGAGCTACTCCTTCTAAAGAGTTTAAAAAGATTAACCATTTAACTTTGATGTGGTCGATGGAGGATGTATTTAACTCTCAGGAGTTAAAAGAGTGGCTTGAAAGAATTTATAAAAACAGCAATCAAAAAGAGATAGAGTTTTATATTGAACCTAAATTTGATGGAGCAAGTTTAAATTTAATTTATGAGAATGGAAGATTAAAAAGTGCGGCAACTAGAGGAGATGGAAAAGTTGGAGAAGATGTTACCCTAAATGCTAAAACTATTCCCTCCATTCCGTTAGAGATTGATCATAAAGGATTAATTGAAATTAGAGGAGAGGTTGTTATTCCGTTTGAAGAGTTTGAAAAATTAAATCAAGAGAGACTAAAAGAGGGTAAGCCACCTTTTGCGAATCCTAGAAACGCCGCTGCAGGAAGTTTAAGACAGTTGGATCCTTTAGTTACTGCAAAAAGGAAGCTCCATTTTTATCCTTGGGGGGTTGGATATAATGAGTTAAACTATCCAACACTTAGCTCCTTAATGGAGTTTGTCTACTCTTTAGGATTTTTACCCCCTTTTAAAAGAGGGGTGGTTAAAAGTTTTGAAGAGATTGAAAAGTTCTATCAGGAGTTTAAAGAAGAAAGAGATAAGATTAAGGTGATGTTGGATGGGATGGTGATTAAGGTTAACGATATCCAGCTAGGAGAGGATTTAGGTTATACTATCAAATATCCCCGCTCAATGGTTGCATATAAATTTCCTCCTGTAGAAAAGATCACTAAGGTAGTAGATGTAATTCCTCAAGTTGGAAGGAGTGGAGTTATAACCCCAGTAGCTTTATTAAAACCGGTGGAGATTGGAGGAGTTGTTGTAGAAAGGGCTTCCCTTCACAACTATGCGGAAATTAAGAAAAAAGGGTTAAAAATAGGGGATAGTGTAATTGTGGTAAGAAGTGGAGATGTAATTCCAGAAGTTACCAAAGTTTTAACTTCCCATCGAAGTGGAAAAGAGAAAAAGATCACTCCTCCAAAAGTGTGTCCGGTATGTAAAAAAGAGCTTCTACAAGAGAAAATACTGATTAAATGTCAAAACTTAAGCTGTCCTGCAAGGGTTGTAAATTCTATTGTCTATTTTGGTTCTAAGGAGTGTTTAAATATTCAAGGTTTAGGAGAGGCTACGGTAGAACTTCTCTATAAACACAACTTGGTTAAAGATGTATTGGATCTTTTTTCTTTAAAGAAAGAGGATTTAATTAAACTTCCCTCATTTAAAGAGAAAAAAGCCCAAAATTTAATAGATGCGATAAAGGGTGTTAAAGGTAGTGAGTGTTGGAGATTTGTAAACGCTTTAGGAATAGAGCATATAGGAGAAGGGGCTAGTAAAAAGCTGTGTGGGCTGTTTGGATTGGATTGGTATAAAGTTTCTAAAGAAGAGCTTGAAAAAATAGAAGGGATTGGTGAAAAGATGGCGAACTCGATAACAGAGTTTGTAAAAGTTAACAAAGCTAAAATAGAGAAACTGTTAGAATATATCCACCCCACTCCTCCTACTAAAAAGGTTAAATCTTCCCACTTAACAGGAAAAAAGATCGTATTAACCGGAAAGATGTCTCTTCCTAGAGAAAAGATAAAAGAGAGGTTGGAAAGTCTAGGAGCAAAAGTTGTAAATAGTGTCTCAAAAGGGGTGGATCTTCTTTTTTATGGAGAGAATCCCGGAAGCAAACTTAAAAAAGCAAAAGAGTTGGGAATAAAAATTCTACCTCAAGAGGAGCTTTTAAAGGAGCTAAAGTGAGGCTAGATAGGTACCTCTCCTCTTTTGTAGAAAGTAGAAATAAAGCGGTTGAAATTATAAAAAGTGGAAAAGTAAAGGTGGATGGAAAGGTTGTAAGAAAACCTTCCTTTAAACTTTCTAAAGATTCAAAAGTTGAGATGGAAGAGGGTAAGGTTTATGTAAGTAGAGCTGGGGATAAGTTAAAAGGTTTTTTAAAATCTTTAGAGATAGTAAAAGGAAAAGAGGTTTTAGATGTAGGAGCCTCTACTGGAGGGTTTACTGAAGTTCTTTTAGAGCATGGGGCAAAAAGAGTTGTAGCCTTAGATGTAGGAAAGGATCAACTTCATCCTAAGCTAAAAAAGGATAAAAGGGTTGAAGATAGAAGCTCAACCGATATTAGAGAGTTTAAAGGAAAGTTTGAGTTAGTAACTTGTGATGTGAGTTTTATCTCTTTGTTAAAGATTTTGAAAGATTTGGATAGAGTGAGTAAAAAAGAGTTGATTCTTCTTTTTAAACCGCAGTTTGAAGTCGGAAAGGAGGTTAAACGAAACAGCAAAGGGGTTGTACAAGATGAAAAAGCTATTTTAGAAGCGATGGAAAGGTTTGAAAGGGAGTGTCAAAATTTAGGATGGAAACTTATAAAGAAGGAGAGGGCTAAGTTGAGTGGAAAAGAGGGGAATAGTGAATGGTTCTACTACTTTAAGAAAGAGGATTGATTCTATTGCAATTGGGGCGTTTGATGGAGTTCATCTAGCCCATCAAACCCTTTTTTCAAAATTAACTCCAAATGGAGGAGTTGTAATTATTGAAAAGGGCACTGCAACCTTAACTCCTGGAGCTACTAGATGCCTTTTTATCCCTTTCCCTTGCTTCTTTTTCTCCCTTCAGAAAATAAAAGATTTAGAAGGGGAAGAGTTTATTAAACTTTTAACTACCTATTTTCCGACGTTAAAAAAGATTGTAGTAGGTTACGATTTCCACTTTGGAAAAGAGAGAAGATATAGTGCTAAAGATTTAAAAAAGTTTTTTAAGGGAGAGGTTGAGATTGTTCCTGAAGTAAAACTACACTCTATTCCTATTCATTCTAGAGTAATAAAAAATTTTTTAAAAGAGGGAAAGATTGAACTGGCTAATGAGATGTTAGGGCGATTTTATATGGTTGAGGTAACAAAAATAAAAGGGCAGGGGTTAGGATCAAAAGAGCTTGTACCAACATTGAATTGGAAGCTGTTAGAAAAATTTTTAATTCCTAAAGAAGGGGTTTATGCCACTTTTTTAAACGGATGTATACCTAGTGTTACCTTTATTGGAAAACGAGAAACTGTAGATTCAAAATTTAGTATAGAAACCCATCTTTTAGCTCCTATTCAATCAAATTTGAACGTTGCACGAGTCTATTTTGTCTCTTATCTTAGGGATGTGAAAAGATTCTCCTCCTTGTCTAAGTTAAAAGAGCAAATAGGAAAGGATATAGAGTTAGCTAAAAAGGTTTTAACCACTACTTCAAAAAGATTTGTAGAGTTGTGTTACAATCTAGAAGAAAAACATAAGGAGGGTTTGTATGAAAAAACTATATTTTTTACTCCTCCCAAGCCTTCTTTTAGCTAATGAAGAACTTTATTCCTCCTTAGGTTGTTATGGATGTCACGGAATAGATGCTAAAGGTGGAAACGGTTTTCCTCCGTTGGCAAATAAACCTAAAGAGTATTTGATAAAACGTCTTTTTCAGTATAAAGAGGGGAAATTAACCTCTAACCGTGCCCAGATGATGCAACCGTATGCAAAAAATCTTACACCTCAACAAATCCAAGAGTTAGCAACCTATCTATCAAATTTAAAACCTGATCAATCACAGGAATACTACGAAGAATATGATCTAAGCGATGCGATGTGAGTCCCCCAGGGGGGAGGAGAAGCTATCCTTTATACATTGGGTTTAGGTACGCCTCTTCACTAAGTGGTACTGCGGGTCTAGGCATATGCATCGGTCGACGATATTTGATATTTTCAGTTAATGGACGGGTAAGCTTATCTCTCCACGCTTGGTAAGTTTTAAAGTTGTTTTCATAATTTACATACACATCCCCAAACTTATCAGTTGGTTTTGCTTTCTCAATAATGACTTTATGGTGCCACGCGTGGTTACCTGCGATTGGATCTGGGTGTACTGGAGCTACCGCATTTTGCCAAACTCCTGTCAATCCATCCCACCAGATGTTATCTAAATCTTTATTTATATCTTTAAATTGCCACGTTTCTGGGCGTTTCTTTAAGGATTTATCGATTCCCTCTTTAACTCTCATCTTTCCAACTTTTCCATCCATCTCCATTCTATAAAGCGGAGCTCCAAGTCCCAATACTCCTAGTTTATGTTTAAATCCCGGAATCTCAACCGCGTTTTTAAGCTTCCATCTTCCCGCATGGTGGCTGCACGCTAAAACTCCTGGCCTAGTGGCTTCGGTTGGAACCGCCATTCCTACAAAATACCCACTTTCCAATCCACTTACAGTATCCACAATCTTAACTCTGATCTTATCCCCTCGCTTGATTCCTAACTTCTTAGCGTCGCTAGTATGAATCCAGATAGGGTTATGGTTGATAGCGATCTCCATTAGATGTTTAGAGTTCACACTTCTGGTGTGAATCATATAAGGTAAGCGGTAGATGGTATTAAGAGCAAACTCGTTATCTTTTTGGATAAAGTCGTGGTGAACTTGAGTTACAATATGCACCATCTTTTTACGCTCTTTCTCATCTCTTGGGTAGATAGGGATTGCGTATTCAGGCCAGCGGTAATCTACCATCCAATCCACAAAGAAATCTAGCCGTTTATCTGGAGTGTGGAAACCTTCAT
>JAADFB010000085.1 GCA_013153095.1 Campylobacterota bacterium
AGCTTGTTAAAAAATATAAAGTGGCTCTTCCTTTGCGTCCAGATTACGGAACTCAGCCTAATGTCTACTATATTCCACCCACAGAAGCACCGCCTAAATTTGATGCTGAAGGTAGAATAATTGAGGGAAGTAATCGAATCCCTATCGAAGAGCTAGAAAAACTTTTTGGTCCAGAAGTTCACAACGCTATCAAAACTATCAAAGCTGAAAGAGAAAAGCGAAGAAAAACCGGAAAATCCGAATTGATGGATATTTTGATTGCATATCAGCACAAAGATATGTTTAGACTCGATCACAACTATTATGTTGAGGTTGCAAAAGAGAAAGGTAGAAAGCCGTTACCGCTTGTAGATGAGCGGTATGTTGCGGGTAAATATACTAAACCATCTTCCATATCCCATTTTAAGGTGCACGTATGAGAAAAGTAGTTAAAGCAGTAACGGCTCTAAGTGTAGCTAGCTCTATTGCGTTAGCTGGGAGTGTGATTGAAGCGGTTAAAGTGGATAGTTTAGAGGGGGTAAGATGCGGGAGTGAAGTGATAAAGCAGAATGTAAAGTTTACTCCTGTAATTCTTTATCCTCAAACCACTTTACGAATGAATGATAAGAAAGCAAATGAGCTAAACAAGGATGCAAAAGCAAAAGAGGCTGAGGTAGCGGCGCTAACAGATGGGAAAGAGATCGCTTTAATTCTTAGATGGAAAGATAAAACTAAAGACCTGTTTGATTGTTATTGTAGTGATAAGTATCCGGATGGATTTGCGGTACAGTTTGCAAAAGATGCTTCTGAGCCTCAAAAACTTCCCTACATCGGGATGGGTAGTGATGGTCGTCCTGTAGCTATCTATATCCATAAGGCTTATAAAAATGAGATTTTTGAACCCAATGGAAATAAAGAGGTTTTTTATCAAGTTAACCCCCACAATGTAAACGCATTTGGAAAAGAGCTAGAAAAGTTTAAAGAAGAGGTTAAAAAACGCGGGTTTAAAAGCTATCAACGAGCGTTTGTAAGTGAAGGTTTTAGAAGTATGACCGAAATTAAGGATAATTCTGTCCATTATCGCACCGATATGCACTATGTGGAGAAAAAAGGGGGAATGTGGGGCGGAATGGTGATTAGACCTATTGAAGATTTTTACGCTTCCCCTAGCAAAGGAGAGTTTGCAGTTGCGGTAGCTGTATGGGATGGTAAAGAGTTACAAAGAGATGGTTTAAAACGGCTTTCAGGTTGGTTTGCACTAAAACTTCCCAATGGAGAGAATAAAGAGTTAGAAAAGGTGGTGACTGAAAAGGTTGACGGGAATGTTACTAAAGGAAAAGAGCTAGCGATGACCAATTGTGCCAGCTGTCACAGATGGAAAGGGGCAGATATGGCTCCTCCATATATGGCTCCCAATTTAAGCAACATAGGAGGCCAAGCTACTGCCGCTTATATCAAAGAATCTATTATTGATCCTAATGCGGTTATAGTACCCGGGTATAATAGAAATGCTCATCCTAACTTTAGCTGGTATATGGTAGATGATAAAGGAAATAGAACCTCAACCATGCCACCTTTTAACTACCTCAAAGAGGAGGAGATAAACGATATTGTTGCGTTTATGCAAACACTTAAAGCGGAGGTTGAAAAATGAGAAAGGTTTTATTTTCGCTTCTACTAGGAAGCCTCCTCTTTGCTGCCGAAGGGGAGTTTGAGAAGAAAGGTTTTTTAACAAGTGAATGGTGTGTAAAAAACGACCTTTTTGCCGATTGTAGATTGGAATCTTACCATTGTGGTGAAGAGGGGTGTTATCGCAACTGGTTACCTGGAGAGGAAACTAAAGGTAAAATGGTGTTATATGTTCACGATGAGGGAAAATATTACATCGTTGAACCAGCCGGAGTTAAAGTTAGTGAGCTTTTTGAGATAGCCGTCAATAGAAATGAAGTAACCATTATTGGACATTTAGAAAAAGATGGAAAAACTATAAAAGCTACTGAGTTTAAAGCTCCCCCTCCTCCTAAGAAATCTTTCTTTAAAGGTTGTCTATAGCCTCTCGCCCCTTGGGGCGAATAAAGGATCAAAGTGGATAAACAAACTAGAGCTATAATTTACGCTTTCCTCTCTAGAGTGTTTGAGAAAGAGTTGGGTGAACGCGAGATTTTAGATTTAAAAGGGAATGAGGAGTTTTTAAATTTAATTGGAGAGGAGAGTAGAAAATATTTTACCTTTAACTCCCCTTCAAAGATTGAAGAGGAGCTGAATATAGATTTTAACTCTTTGTTTGTAATCAACTCCCAACCTGTAGAAACGTTAGTTATTGATCACAGTGATGAGGTATTGGTAGGATTACAAAATCCGGTAATGCTTTTTTATTTCCAAAACGGATACGAGATCGATATGAACAAAACTCAACTACTAGCTCCAGACCATTTAAGTATAGAGTTTGGATTTATGCAAACCGCTATCTATTCTAAAGAGGAGAAAGTAGCCCAAAAATTTTTAAAAGAACATCTGTTAGCTTGGGTACCTCCATATCTTTTAACTATGAAAGAGTACGCCCAAACTCCATTTTATAAAGATATTTGCGATTTTACTATCGATTTTTTACTGCAGGAGTATAAACCTTGAGTGAATATATCCAAAAAGGGGAGTTATTTAGTTTCAATCTCTTAAAATGTTTAAGAACTAGCTACTTTCATAACAACTGCCAAGAGTGTTTAGAGATTTGTCCTAAAGAAGCGTTTTTTTTTGATAGGAGAAAACTTACTTTAGATTTTGAAAAATGTACCAACTGTTCTATCTGTTTAGGGGTATGTCCTACTGAGGCTTTAGAGCTTACCTTTTTTGATCCCAATGAGTTTGTAATTTCAGAAGGTAAAGAAATTAGAATAAGTTGTAAAAAAAATGTTCCCTGTTTAAGCGGGTTTAGTTCTTTACACTTTGCAAGTTTACTTCTTAGAAAAGAGAGGGTTTTTATCGATCTTTCCCACTGTCAAGAGTGTGAATTAAACCCAGATAACAGAATTTTAACCTCTATTCAAGAAAGGGTAAAAGAAGCTAACCGTTTTGTAAAAGAGTTGGGAGTAGAAAAAGAGATAGAAGAGTTTGAAGAACCACCTTCTAGAAGAAATTTTTTTAAAGCGATCTTTAAAGCTACAAAAACTCTTTTACAAGAGGAATCTTTTAAAAAAAGTGGGGTAAATAAAACTCCTTTTAAATGGCAACTTCTAAAAAATTCTATTAAGCTCAACTTCTCCTCCTTACCCAATAAAACTGTTTCCACCTCTTTCTCTTTTTTAGCTAAGAAAAGGATAGAAAATAGCTGTACCAATTGTGGAGATTGTGTTCAGTTCTGCCCTACAGATGCCCTTTTTTATAATCAGCAAGGAGATAGTATCTTTTTTACCGCTGGAGCTTGCATAGATTGTAATATTTGTAACGATATTTGTAAAAGTAACTCGATTAATGATGAGGAAAAAATAGATATTATTGCGTGGGCGTTTGATAGAGAAGAGAGATTAATAAAACATCAATTAGAAATTTGTCAAGAGTGTAAGACTCCTTTTCCATATGTGGAAGGTGAAAAAATTTGTAGTAGATGTAAAGAGTTTTTAGAAGATTTTAAAGATATTTTCAAACTTGCTAACGAAGAGCCTCTTGATTAAAATCAATGACATCTTTGTGAGGCATCGCTAAAATTAGGACAAATTTTATCTTAATTAAGGAGTTAAGTATGCTTTTTCCAAGCGATGCTCAAAAAGTTCAAGTTGAAGGGGCAACCGTAGATTTTTATAAATGGAAAGAGGGGGATACCACCTATTACGGTTTTGATACTTCTAAATTGGGACCTCCTGAACCTATGGTAAATGCTATGGCAGGGTTAAAATTG
Source organism: Campylobacterota bacterium (assembly GCA_013153095.1). Classification (GTDB taxonomy): domain Bacteria; phylum Campylobacterota; class Campylobacteria; order Campylobacterales; family Nitratiruptoraceae; genus Nitratiruptor. Next base: position 3,872 of record JAADFB010000085.1, read on the forward strand.
GTAGATAACCCTTCTGTAAAACTGGTTATGGTTAACCATAAGATGCCGATGGGACTTTTAAACAAAATAGGGGAAAATTTTCAAATAGAAAAAGAAGAGCTTCCCGATGGAAGGGTAAGGCTTATTTTTGGTTATAAAGAGGGGGAGAGTGAGAAAGCCGATCTTAGTGATAGCCACTGCCACGGGTAGAGGCTTTTTATGTTCAACATCTCCAAGGAGTTTGCTCCCCCTTTTAAACTGATAGCTCCTTTTTTTATAGCAGGGGTATTTTTTTACCTTCTTTCTACAGCCGGATTAATTTTTTATGATACCTCCTTCCATTTTAGTGAGCTAAGAGTTGCTGGCTGGGTACATCTGTTTATGTTAGGTTTTGTGATGATGATCATTTTTGGGGCGATGGCTCAGTTAGTTCCTGTGGTATTGGAGACGGGACATTTTAGTGTAGATTGGTATTATGTGATTTTTCCTTTGCTCTTAGTTGGAGTAGTTCTTTTGGTATTGGGGTTTTGGTTTAACCCTATCCTTCTTAGTTTTGGGGGACTTTTAGTCCTCTCTTCGATGCTGATTTTTAGCGTTGAGGTGTTTTTAACCATTAAAAAAAGTGAATTAAACTCCTTTACCGTTAGAGCTGTGAAAATCTCTAACATCTTTCTTCTTTTTGGTATTTTAAGCGGATTTCTTCTAGCTTTAAGTCTAAGTGGATTTAGTAGCATAGATTTGGAATCTGTTTTAAGAAGCCACTTCTTTGCTGTGGTTGGCGGATATGTGATGATAACTATTTACGGAATCGCTTTGATCCTACTCCCTATGTTTGGACTAGCTCACGGTTTTGAGGATCACTATATTGTAGCGGCGTGTAGATTTATGGTTTTAGGGGTTATAGTAGTTATTATAGGAAATTTATTAAATTTTTCCCTTTTTATTCAGTTAGGTTATCTTTTAACACTTTTATCGGTAGGTTTATATTTTATTCAGATTCTTTTAATTTTTCATACTAGAGCTAGAAAAGAGTATGATATTTGGTTTAAATCGATGCTGTTTGCCCATTTTGCACTGTTAGTAGGGTGGATAGGAGGCTTACTATACCTTTTAAGTGGAGCAACCTTAGGAAACCTATTCTACTTTTCTATCTGGTCGCTGTTTACTTTTTTTATCTTTTTAATCGTAGGACATCTTTATAAAATAATCCCTTTTTTAGTATGGTTTCATCGGTTTAGTCCGTTGGTAGGAAAAAAGAGGGTTCCGATGTTACACGAAATGTATCCCAAAAAGCAAGCAGAATATGAGTTTTGGTTTAGCGTAGTGGGAGCTATTTTAGTAGGGTTAAGTTTTCTTTTTAAAAATGATCAGCTTTTAAAAGCTGGAGCAAGTTTTTTATTCATAGGTGCTATTTTCCTAGCTACAAGTGTAAAGTTTATGTTTTATTTTGGGAGGGGAAAAGATGGCTAAGGTTACACAAGAGCAAGTTTACGATGCAATTAGAACTGTTATCGACCCAGAAGTAGGGTTTAATTTGGTGGATATGGGTTTAATTTATGGGGTTGATATAGATGAAGAGAATAATGTAGATGTGAAAATGACGCTTTCTACTCGAGGATGTCCTTTACATCAGATGATGCAGCAGTGGGTAAAAGAAGCGGTAGAGAGATTACCAGATGTAAAAAGTGCGAATGTAGAAATTGTTTGGGATCCGCCTTGGAATATCTCGATGGCAAGTGATGCAGTTAAAAAGGCTTTAGGTGCGGGAACTTAAAGCCTTTCTTCGCCATCTTTATGGGGCGGGAATCCTCTTTTTTTACTACATCAAAATCCCCTTTGTAATTGGACTACCGATCCTTTATTTCTATCTGGATTATCCTCGCTATTGGGTATTAGATGTTTTATGGCTCTATTGTCTAGGATTGATTATTAAGGATATTGTGGTGATGATTTTACGATATAGACGGGGAGAAAAAGTATGGAGATAAAACTGGAAACTAAAATACACGATCTGTTAAAAGAGTACCCTTTTTTGAAAGAGGAATTAATTAGAATTAATCCCAAGTACAAAAAACTCAACAACCCTATTTTAAGAAATACGATCGCTAGATTAGCTTCTATCAAACAGGCTGCCGCAGTGGGAGGAATGGACCCGCTAGATTTGGTAAACAAACTTAGAGCTGCAGTAGGACAAAAACCTTTGATTAAAGAGGAAAATACCCAAAACGAAGAAAATACCACCACTAAGCCACCCCACTGGATTAAAAACCCTTCTATAGTTTTAGATGCAAATGAACTTTTAGATGAAGAGAAAAATCCCCTTTCAGAGGTCAGAAAAGCGTTAAAAGAAAATGAAGTTGTATTATTAAAAGCCGATTTCAAACCTCAACCTTTAATTGATGAGTTTAGAAGAAGGGGATATGAGGTCTACTCTACACAAAAAGACACACTTTTTTTAACCTATATCAAAAAACCCTCACAATTTTCCCACGAAAAAAACCTATAATAGTTAAGAGTTTTATCAAGGAGTATTAAAATGAAAAAAATAGCGATCGTAACTTTTCTTAGCTTCTCATTTTTAGTTGCTAGAGTAATAGATTTACCGGGGACTAGAGCTCCTTACGATGATTCTAAACCTCCTGCAGCCCAGATTCCAAAACCTCATCTACCCAATCAAGTGGCACCTATTCCCCAACATTCCCGTAGCCCTTACCAGTTGGATAAATATTTCCCAAATAAAATTAGGGAGGAAAATAGAGCTTCTACCCCTAGAGTTGTAAATCCTCAACGTCCTTTTACCGCTTTTGATGAAAGACAAGCTAGAGATCTACAACTTCTCTATCAAGAGGTTTCTAAAGCTAGCGATAAGTATCAAGCGCTTTATCAACAGTTTAAAACCAAATATTTTAAACAGCGTGCCGGATTCTATAAAAAATGGGCTGTAAGATTAAATTCCAGAGCTAGAAGCAGAGGTTTAGCTTTAGCTTCTCCTTCTAGGGGGATAGATGTGGTAAGAGTATCTAGTTTAAAAGATGCGTTTGTAGAAGGATATAAAGCGGAAAAGATGGTTGGGGCTTATGCAAAAAGAAATCTTAAACGCGCCCCAACCTTTATGCGAGGATATTATCAAGAATTATTGGAAAACAGTAATAAAGCTCGCGAAGATATAAAATGTGTTCTTAGAATGCTTTAACCACCTCTTCTTTTGAAAAAAGAATCTTTTTAACTCTCTCTTGCCATAACTCCCTAAATCGCCCTATCTCTTGGGGCGTAGCTATCCCTTGAAGCTGTTTTTGAAGGAGCTGTTTTAGTTGGGGATTGGGTGGAATAGGGGAAGGATCATAAATTAGATCTACTTTCTTATCTTGATAACTTAACCTTACCTCTCCCTCTATTTTAGCATCATAAAAAAGTTTATTGCTACGGTTAAAGTTACCTCCAATTCCTTTAAATCCAGCACTATCACTAACTCCACAAATGTAAGCTATCCCATTTCCTATAACTCCATTTACCCCCTCCTCCTTTTTACCTTTTATTTCCACTTTGATCTCCCCTCTAACGGGAAGTTCCTCTTTAAACAGCATTTCTAAACCTACTTTCCCCATCAAATAAGCTCCTGCTACTGTAGGACAGGAGTGTCCTGCAAACTTCACTATATCAAGATAATTAAATTCCATAATCCCTTTTTCAACTGAACCCAAAAACTCAGCTAAGGGGTCATAAAGTAAAATAGATTCCACTTCATCAAAAAAACTTGGATAGTGCATCTTCTCCCTTTCTGTTAAAAATTTATACACTCTCTTTATCAAAAAACTGATTTAAGAGAAAAATTATTCCTAATTTTTCGATAATGTTTCAGCTTGGATAAAGGCAAACCTTGATTTATATCAAAATTTGATTTATATCAAGGATCAATGCGATTAATCCAAGTAAAATATTAGAGTGCGCTAATAAGCTTAAATTATAAGCAAAATAAGAGGAGGCTTCAATGGCAATCAGTAGAAGGGACTTTCTCAAAAGCACGGCAGCGGCTGCAGCAGCTAGTGCAGTAGGTTTATCGGTTCCTAAAGAGATGGAAGCGGCAAGCAGAGAAGCTGAAAAAGGTTGGCGATGGGATAAGGCTGTTTGCCGATTTTGCGGTACCGGATGTGGAATTATGATCGCAACTAAAGATGATAGAATCGTTGCGGTTAAAGGTGACCCTTTAGCTCCAGTAAACAGGGGACTAAACTGTATTAAAGGTTATTTCACCGCAAAAATTATGTATGGAGCGGATAGATTAACTACTCCTCTTCTTAGAATGAACGACAAGGGTGAATTTGATAAAAAAGGTAAGTTTCGCCCAGTTAGCTGGAAAAGAGCTTTTGATGAGATGGAGAAGCAGTTTAGAAGAGCTTATGAGGAGTTAGGGCCTACAGGAGTTGCGGTTTTTGGTTCTGGGCAGTACACCGTACAGGAAGGATATGCCGCAGCAAAACTGATGAAAGCCGGTTTTAGAAGTAACAATATCGATCCAAACGCTAGACACTGTATGGCAAGTGCGGTTGCAGGGTTTATTCAAACTTTTGGTATCGATGAGCCTGCCGGGTGTTATGATGATATCGAGTTAACCGATACGATCGTAACTTGGGGGGCAAATATGGCGGAGATGCACCCAATTCTTTGGGCAAGGGTAACCGATAGAAAGCTCTCCAATCCTGATAAGGTTAAAGTTGTAAACCTTTCAACTTATACTAACCGCTGTTCCGACTTGGCAGATTTTGAGATAATCTTTAAACCCAACACCGATTTAGCTATCTGGAACTATATCGCTAGGAGTATTGTATATGACCATCCAGATGCAATAGATTGGGACTTTGTGAAAGAGTATACAGTTTTTGCTACGGGATATCCTGATATCGGATATGGAATGAGAAACCCAAAACACGCTCAAAAATTGGGATACTCTCAAAAAGAGCTAGAAACCATTAGAAAACAAGCTGCTAAAGAGTTATCTCCCGATGAAAAGATTTCTTTAGCTCCATTTGGATACAAAAATAAAGATGTAATGGAGATGAAACACGCTAAACAAGCGGGTAAACATTGGGCGATCTCCTTTGAAGAGTTTAAGAAAGGGTTGGAGCCTTACACTTTAGATTATGTGGCTAGAGTTGCAAAAGGTAATCCAGATGAGAGTTTAGAGAGCTTTAAAGCAAAGCTTAAAAAACTAAAAGACCTTTATGTAGAAAAAGGTAGAAAAGTTGTAAGCTTCTGGACGATGGGGATGAACCAACATACCAGAGGGACTTGGGATAATGAGTTAAGTTATGTGGTTCACTTCCTCTTAGGAAAACAAGCAAAACCGGGTGAAGGTGCATTCTCACTAACAGGACAACCTAGTGCGTGTGGTACTGCTAGAGAGGTTGGAACGTTTGCTCACAGACTTCCTGCAGATATGGTTGTTTTTAATCCTAAACATCGAGCTATTAGTGAAAAGATTTGGAGACTTCCAAAAGGTACTATCAATCCTAAAGTTGGAAGCCATATCGTTAAGATTATGCGAGATTTAGAAGATGGCAAGATCAAATTTGCGTGGGTACACGTATGTAACCCGTGGCAAGATACCGCTAACGCTAACCACTGGATAAAAGCGGCTAGAACGATGGATAACTTTATCGTAGTAAGTGATGGTTATCCTGGAATTAGTGCAAAAGTAGCCGATTTAATCCTTCCTAGTGCGATGATTTATGAAAAATGGGGAGCTTACGGAAACGCTGAGCGAAGAACTCAACACTGGAGGCAGCAGGTAACTCCTGTGGGTGATGCGATGCCTGATGTTTGGCAAATTGTAGAGTTCTCTAAGAGATTTAAGCTAAAAGATGTTTGGAAAGAGCATCGTTTACCAGATGGAACTATCTTACCAAACG
>JAADFB010000003.1 GCA_013153095.1 Campylobacterota bacterium
TAAGAATCATAATTTTAACCTTTTATTTTTTGCTTAGGGCGACACTCACCCCGCTAAAAACTATTAAGATTATACCTAAAATTTTTATTAAATTGGGAAAAGGGTCGCCTAAAAAAAGTGTTCCAAGAAGGATAGAAAAAAAGATGGTAGTGTAACTGATAGTAGCTACAACTCCTGCTTTAGCCAAAGAGTAGGCTTTGGTCATCAATAGCTGAGCTAAAGTAGCCAATATTCCCATAGCTAAAATCATTCCCCATAAGTTTGGGTTAGGGATTACGAAATTTAGATCGATTCCTTCAATCTCGGGAGTAAAAAGAAATAGCAAAATAGGGGCAACCGTCCCTACCCCCATAAAAGACAGCACTATTGCACGGGTATCATAATATTTTTTTAATTCTCTAATGCTAGTGTATGCTAAGGCTGCACCGATCCCGCTCCCTATTCCAAACAGGTCATACCTATCAAAAGGAGTTAAAAAAGGATCGGTAATTAACACTACCCCCAAAAATCCCAAAAAAATAGCTAACCACGCCTGCCAAGAAAGTTTTTCTTTTAAAAAAAGATAGGCAAAAAGGGCTGTCCAGATAGGGGAGGTTTTAGAATAAGTTATCGCTTCTCCTAACGGGATATGGGCGATGTTATAGAAAAAAAGAGCTAACGCTATAAATCCAGCTACTCCCCTAAAAAGTAGCAAAAAAGGTCTTCCTCCCTCCTTTTGTAGCGGTTTTTTAAAAAATGAAACGCCTACAAACAAAACTCCGAAAATATTTCTAAAAAAAACAACCTCTAACGGGGGCATATGGAAACTTAAAAGTTTTGCAAACACTCCCATCAACGAAAAAAGAAGGGAGGCTAAAACCATATAGAGAATACCTTTAATTCTTCACCCTTTTTTGCTTAAGAGTTCCTACAATATCCCCAAATAAAATAACATCTTTTAAAAGCCCTTTTTTAGTCACTCCATCCCTATCCATTACCAAAAACAGCTCCCCTTTTTTGCTAGAGAAGATTTTTTGATGTAACACTACCCCTAGATACAACCCATCGCTTTTTAAAAGTTTTTGTAGCTTTTTTAACTCTTTTCCTTGAGGGATAAAAAGATCTATCTTTCCGTTATCTTCGCTTCCTCCAACCGCGTAAAAGGTGTATTTAGTTTTGTTTTTTCTAAGAAGTTTTGGGATGTTTAGGTAAAGACTAAGCAGATCGTGAGGAGTAAAATAGTTAAGATATTTTTGGTTTTGGGAGTGAAACTTTCCATATTTATGTTTTTCGCTTTTGAGTAAAATTTTTCTGTTTTTATGATCAAAAAAATAGACCTTTTTATCTTTGCGTTTGCTGGTTTCTTTTATTCGCTCAAACTTTGTAGGATATAAAAAACCGTTCCTAATAAATCCTTCGCTGTGGTAATACTCTTTTCGGTTATGGCTTAAAAGCTTTGCCAATCCGATAGATTCCACTTTCACATCTACACTATAGTTTTTATCATCGCTTCTAAACGTTGCGTACGCTTTGGCAACCTTTCCAATAATTCCATAACTTACCTTATAAAAAGCATCAATTTCTTTACTCCACAACACTCCTAAAAGAGAAATTAAAAGGAAAAAAAGTCGCATAATCTCCTCTTTTTTTGCTACAATTGTAACAAAAAAAGGCTACCATACAACTGCTAAATTTCCAGACTCAAATTTCAAGAAAGGGGGAGGCACACAGGTGCTTAAGGTGCTATGAAGAAGATAGCCATTTTACTGCTTTTTTTTCTCATCCTTTTAGGGGATGATATAAATGAAACTTTAGTTAAAGAAACCAACACAACCTTTTATACCAACTTACTAAAAAATCTAGATAAAACCGCCCCAGATTATAAACTTCAAAAGACCCTAATTTCTAAAATAGTTACCACAATGCAAGAGGAGGTAAAACCTCTTACGCCTAAAGATTTTGAAGTTAAAAATGAAGAGGAGTATATCGATCTTTTCTATAAAATCAACCTTATTTTAGCTAAAGCAAAGGTTAAGCAAGAGGAGATAGAGGAGTTTCAAAATCAGCTTGAAGATCTGTGGGATGAGATTAGTGAAGAGGAAAACGCCTCTTTAACCTTAAATTTAGAATATGCTTACTACCAGAAGCAAAAAGAGTTTAATGAGAAGTTTATAGAATATGTAAACAACAACTATACCGAATGGTTGGATTATCTGTTAGAGGAATTGTTAAAAATCCAGTTTGAGACCAAAAAAGCTAAATTAAGAATAAAAAGAGCCGCTAAAGAGGTTGCAAGAATCAATAAACAGCTTAGAAAATATCAAGCGGAGCTGGAAAGATGGAAGATTTTAGATGCAGAAGATAAAGCGTTTTTGGTTAAAAAAAGGATAAAGAAACTTTTAGAAAGAAGAGAAAAGTATGCCCAAGAGTTTATAAAAGGAAAACTCTCCCTCTTCTTTTCTGCCTTACAGCAAAAGGATAATAAAGCTATAAGAATCCAGCAAGAGATTGTGAGATTTGCCAAGGAAAACACTATTACCCCCCATCTTGCTGAAAGTTTTGAACTGACTTTAAGCTATATGCTTCAAAACCGCTTGGGAAGTTGGCAAGCGTATCTATTAACATTGAAAGAGCAGTTTTTAACCTATCTTAACAACAATTCTATAATTGGCGTACCTCTTTACAAATTTGCACAAGGACTTGGAGTCTTTTTGATCTTTTTACTTCTTAGACGACTTTTTACTTTTATAGTCTTGCGAAGTGTAAGAAAGTTTGTAAGTTTTACTAAAACCTCGCTAGATGATAATTTGATCCAAATTTTTGAAGGGCCTTTAAAATTTACCTTTATCATCATTGGACTTTACTTTGCATTAAAGATTGCAGGAATCACCAACGCTACTAGCGCTAAGATTATGCGCAGTTTAATAATTTTTGTGGTGTTTTGGGTCATCTTTAACGCCGTTCACGTGTTGGATGAGGTGGTTTACGGTTTTGCTAGGAAGTTTGGAAAAGAGCTATATCGGGAGATTGGGGCTTTTTTCATCAAAACCTTAAAAATCTTTATATTTGCGGTAGGACTGGTTTCCATTTTACAAGAGTGGAATATCAATGTAAGCGCCTTTTTAGCCTCGTTGGGATTAGGAGGTTTGGCGTTTGCGTTAGCTGCTAAAGATACCGCTTCAAACCTTTTTGGAGGGCTGAGTATCTTAGCCGACCGTGCGTTAAAGATAGATGATTGGATAAAGGTTGGAGATGTTGAAGGAACGGTTGAAGAGATAGGGTTAAGAACTACAAAAATTAGAACTTTTGAAAAATCACTAGTTACCGTACCCAACCAAATAATTGCCAATAACCCTATCGAAAACTTCTCTAGAAGAAGTGTTAGAAGAATCAAGATGAGAATCGGGTTAGTCTATTCAACCTCTAGAGAGCAGATGAAAGCGATCGTAAGAGACATTAGAAAGATGTTACAACACCATCCCAACATCTCTAAAAAGGCTACATTACTTGTAAATTTTGATCAGTTTAACGATAGCGATTTAAGTATCTTTATCTACTGTTTTACCAATACCGCCAACTGGGCTAAATATCTCTCAATTAGGGAAGATATAAACTTAAAAATTATGGAGATAGTAGAAAGACACGGAAGCGATTTTGCCTTTCCAAGTGAATCTATCTATGTGGAAAAGTTTCCGTTTGAATCACCTACTTCATCTTCCCCAAAGGAATCTAACAAGCAGGCAAAGCCCAATCTTCCTAAAGAGGATAAGAGGTGAAAATAGCTATTTTAGGAAAACCAAACGTTGGGAAAAGCTCCCTTTTTAATCGACTTATAAAAAAAAGGGAGGCGATAGTTAGCGATGTAGCTGGGACTACTAGAGATGTAAAAGAGAAAAGCGCAACTTTTGGAGAGAAAGAGGCGGTAATTGTAGATACAGGAGGGTTAGAGGAGCGAGACGATTTTTTTAAAAAGGTAAAAGAAAAAGCTTTAGAAAGCGCAAAAGAGGCGGATATAATCTTGTACGTGGTGGATGGAAAAGGAAAGGTTGAAGAGGAGGATTTAAAAACTTTTAGAGAACTTCAAAAATTAAAAAAACCTATAGCGTTAGTGGTTAATAAAATAGATAACGATAAGGAGCTAGAAAACGTTTGGGATTTTTATAGATTTGGGGTGGAGGAGATATTCCCCCTTTCAGTAGTCCACAATAGAAATGTTAAAAAACTGATAGAATGGATAGAAGCTCAACTTCCAAAACCTTTAACGTTAGAAAGTGATGAAGAGTTAGATTTAGAAAGCTTTTTAGAAACGATAGAAGAAGAGAAAAAAGATAAAGATAAAGAGATTAATGTCGCGATCTTAGGTCGGGTAAATGTGGGAAAAAGCTCCTTGTTAAACGCGTTGATAAAAAAAGAGAGAGCGATCGTAAGTGATAGAGCAGGAACTACGATCGATACGGTAGATGAGAGTGTGATTTATAAAGATAAGGTGATAACCTTTGTAGATACCGCTGGAATTAGAAGGCGGGGGAGGATTGAGGGGATAGAAAAATTTGCTTTAAATCGTACTCAAAAGATGTTAGAAAGAAGCGATATAGCCCTGCTGGTTTTGGATGCTAAAGAGGGGATTACAGAACAAGATGAAAGGATAGCAGGATATATCGATAAATACAAACTTGCAACCATAATCGTTATAAACAAGTGGGATATTAGAGAGAAGGAATACAAGGAGATTGTAAAGGAGGTTAGGGAGCGGTTTAAATTTTTAAGCTTTGCTCCTATCATAACTTTAAGTGCCAAAACAAAAAAAAGGGTAGATAGAGTTTTTGATTTAATCTTAAAAGTTTACGGCAACTATACCAAACGAATCCCCACCTCATTACTTAACAAAATTATCTCCTTTGCTCAACAAAAACACCCTATTCCCTCTTTTAGAGGAAAAGAGGTTAAAATTTTTTACGCTACCCAATATGATACGAAACCGCCCAAAATCTCTTTAGTTATGAACCGTCCGGAGGCTTTACATTTTAGTTATCAGCGCTATTTGGTGAATGTTTTAAGGGAAAATGTTGATCTAGAAGGAACACCAGTTATCTTAACTCCAAAGAAAAGAGGTGAAAGAGAGGAGGAGAGATGAAACAGATAAAAGTGTTGTATGTAGATGATGATATTGTAAGTAGAAAGCTGTTTGAAACCATTTTAAAAAAAAGCCCCTATGTGTATGAGACTTTAGAAGCTAAAGATGGAAAGGAAGCGTTAGAGATTTTAAACAAAAATGGGGATATAGACCTGATCTTGTTGGATATTATTATGCCTAGAATGGACGGGATTGAGATGTTGGAGTTTATGAAAAAAGACCCCCGTTTTGACAATATACCTGTAATCGTTTTAAGCACCGATGATAGCCAAAAGATTAAGGCGCTAGAGATTGGTGCAAACGATTTTTTAAGTAAACCGATCAAAGAGGAGGAGTTAAACGCTAAGATAGCTAAGTATCTCTCTCTTTGACACAAAACTCTTTTAAAAAGCAGTTTTTACATTTTGGTTCTTTAGCGGTGCAAATATATCTCCCAAAAAGAACCATCGCGTGATGGAGCTTGTTTAGATCGGTTTTAAAAAGGGTTGTAAGCTCTTGTTGCGTTTTATCTGGAGTCTTTGCACTGCTTAAACCTAGTCGATGGGACACTCTAAAAACGTGTGTATCTACTGCCATCAAGTTTTTTCCAAAATACTCTATCATCACCACATTAGCACTTTTTTTTCCAACTCCCGGTAGTTTTACTAACTCTTTCTCATCTTTAGGTATCTCCCCTTTATACTCTTCTACTACCATCTTGGCCATATTGACTAGATGTTTTGCCTTGTTGCTAAAATAGGTACAACTTTTTATCAACTCCTCAACATCTTTAACCTCAGCTTTAGCAAGATCAAAAATGGTAGGATATTTTTGAAACAGTTTAGGGGTGATTAAGTTTACCCGTTTATCTGTACACTGAGCAGACAAGATTACGGCAACTAAAAGTTGGTAAAGGTCGCTATAGTTTAATTCGGTCTTAGCATTAGGATAGTGGGTTAAAAATCTTTTTTTTATCTCTTTTACCTCTTTTGGTGTCCTAATCAACATTCCTAAGCCCTTTTTGATATAATTTTAACCAAATTTTTTCTAAGGAAAGAGATGGCAGGTCATAACAAATGGTCAAAAGTTAAACATATCAAAGCTAAAGAGGACGCCAAAAAAGGGAAACTTTTTACCAAAGCGGTTAGAGATATTATGACTGCAGTAAGAGATGGAGGAGCTAACCCAGAAACCAACGCCGCTTTAAGGCTAGCAATAGAGAGGGCTAAAGCGGTCTCTATGCCTCAAGATAATATTAAAAGAGCTATCGATAAAGCTAGCGGAAACCTTCCGGGTGTAAAGTATGAGGAAGTAGTTTATGAGGGTTATGGACCTGGAGGGGTTGCAATAATGGTAGAGTGTTTAACCGACAATAAAAATAGAACGGTAGCCGCAGTTCGCCACGCTTTTAGCAAAAGTGGAGGAAGCTTAGGTACTAGTGGAAGTGTGGCTTGGATGTTTGATAAAAAGGGGGTTATCTCAATTGAGAGGGATAATAGAGAGGATGAGGTTTTAGAAGCCGCTTTAGAAGCAGGGGCTAGTGATATTTTGGAGTTTGATGAGGTGTTGGTTATTGAGAGTGAACCTAGCGATTTTAACAAAGTGTTAGAAGCGGTTGAGAAAGCGGGCGCTAAGATTTTAGAAAGTAGTGTAGGATTGGTTGCAAATAATGAGATCGATGTGAATGATGAGATTGCGGCTAAAGTTGAACGTTTAATTGAGATGTTGGAAGAGAATGATGACGTACAAAATGTGTATCATAATATGAAATAAAGCATTAATTTTGAAACGGTATAATTGCGGTGCAATAAACATTTAAAGGATGGAGATGAGAAACTATTTTGTTGGGGGTTTAGTAGCTCTTAGCCTAATCGCTTCTAGTGCGGTTGCAGGTAAAGTTGTAGCAGAAGTAAACGGTAAAAAGATAAGAAGCGAAGATCTAGCTGGAGTGTTGGGTCAAAGTGGAATGAGATTTGACCAACTTCCCCCTCAAATTAAGGAAAGAGTCGTAGATCAAGCGATTGAAAGAGAGCTTTTAAAAGAACACGCTTTACATAGCGGAATAGAGTCCACAAGAGAGTATCAGGAAGCGCTTAGAAAACTAAAAGGGGATTTAGCACTAGAAGTATGGATGAGAAAGCAGTATGAATCGGTTCACGTAAGCGATTCTGAGGCTAGAAAGTTTTATAAAGAGAACCTAGATAAGTTTAAACAGCCAGAGATGGTACACGCGCGCCATATTTTGGTAAAAAGCGAAGAGGAAGCAAGGGAGATTATCAACGAGTTAAGACACACTCCAAAAAGCCACCTCAAAGAGAAATTTATAGAACTGGCTAAAACAAAATCGGTAGGACCTAGCGCTAGAAGAGGTGGAGATTTAGGGTTTTTTAAACGGGGTCAAATGGTTCAAGAGTTTAGTGATGCGGCGTTCTCTTTAAGAGAGGGAGATTTTACAAAAAGGCCGGTAAAAACTCAATTTGGATACCATATTATCTATGTAGAAGAGAAAAAACCTCCTAGAATTATCCCCTTCTCTCAAGTAAAAGAGAGAATAAAACAGCAGCTTAAGATGCAAAAGTTCCAAGAGAAAGTTAAAGAGGTAGCGGAGAGATTGAAAAAAAGAGCAAGAATTAAGAAACATCTATAAGGGATAAGGATGGGTGTAAGAGAGTTTCTAAAACCCGGTGTCGTTTGGGGAGACGATCTTTTAAGATTATATGAGTACGCTAAAGATCACTCCTTTGCCCTTCCAGCCATCAACGTCGTGGGTACCAATTCCGCTAACGCAGTTTTGGAAGCAGCCAAAGAAGCTAATTCTCCGGTGATCATTCAATTAAGTAACGGCGGGGCTCACTTTTGGGCTGGAAAAGGGTTAAGCAATGAGGGAGAGAAAGCGGCGATTTTGGGAGCAATTAGTGCGGCCAAACATATCCATATCCTAGCGGAAGCGTATGGGGTTAGCGTAGTTCTTCATACCGACCACGCGGCTAAAAAACTGCTTCCGTGGGTTGATGGACTTATCGCCGCAGGAGAGGAGTATTTTAAACTTCATAAACGACCACTCTTTAGCTCCCATATGTTAGATTTAAGTGAAGAACCTCTAGAAGAAAATTTAGCTATTAGCCAAGAGTATTTAAAACGGCTAAGTAGATTGGGAATGCATCTAGAGATAGAGTTAGGGGTAACTGGAGGAGAAGAGGATGGGGTCGATAACACCGGAATAGATAACTCCAGACTCTATACCCAGCCTGAAGAGGTAGCTTTAGCATATGAGAGGTTAATAAAAATTAGTCCTTATTTTACTATCGCTGCTAGTTTTGGAAATGTTCATGGAGTTTATAAGCCGGGTAAAGTTAAACTAGAACCTATAATTCTTAAAAACTCCCAAGAGTATATTCGAAAAAAGTTTAACCTTTCTAAAGAGAAGCCGGTAAGTTTTGTATTTCACGGCGGAAGTGGGAGTGAACTTTCCAAAATCCACGAGGCGATCGATTATGGTGTTGTAAAGATGAATATCGATACCGATACCCAGTGGGCGTTTTGGAGTGGAGTAAAAGATTATATTACCAAATATAAAGATTATCTCCAAAGCCAGATAGGAAATCCAGAGGGAGAGGATAAACCTAACAAAAAGTATTACGATCCCCGAAAATGGTTAAGAGAAGGTGAAAAGAGTATGAAAAAAAGAGTTTTAAAGGCGTATGAGGATCTTCGTAGTTTAAATGTAAATTAAGGGAGTTTTTTGCTTCCCTCTCCAGTTGAAAAGGTCGTCTTTGACGGCCGTTCCTTCTTTGTAAAGAGGGATGACCTTATTGGGGGAAACAAAGCTAGAAAGCTGTTTTACTTCTTAAAACTTCAACATATCCACACTTTAATCTCTTACGGTTCTCCCTATTCCAATGCGATGTTGGCACTTTCTAAGTTGGCTAAAAGGAAAAAGTGGAGATTTATCTACTTCACCACTCTTAAAAATCTTAAATTAAAGGGTAATCTTTTACACGCGTTGGAAAATGGGATGATATTGCGTCCTGTGGAAGAGTTAACCCTACCTCAACCCAAAAATCTTTTAAGTCACACTGTTTTAAAAGGGAAAACTTTAATCGTTCCTGAGGGAGTTAGAACATTAGAGGCTAAAGAGGGAGTTGAAAAGTTAGGTTTAGAGATTTTAAAAACCAAAAAGAGAAAAGTTTTCCTACCTTCAGGAACTGGCACTACCGCTTTATTTTTACAAAAAGTTTTAAAAAAGGAGGGAGTTGAGGTTTTAACTACCGCTTGTGTTGGAGATAAAGACTACCTAAAAGCTCAATTTTTTACTTTGGAAAAGGATAGCTTTTATCACCCCACTATCTTAATGCCAAAAAAGAGATACCGCTTTGGAAGATTATATCCTGAGCTGTTTAGACTCTGGAAAGAGTTAAAGGAGAAAACTAAAATAGAGTTCGATCTACTTTATGATCCAATAGGTTTTAAAACGTTGTTAGAACACAACCTTTTAGATGAAAATCTACTTTATATCCATCAGGGGGGAGTTGAAGGAAATGAGACGATGTTAGATCGATACCACCATCTACTAAAAAAGGATAAGAATGAAACTAC
>JAADFB010000049.1 GCA_013153095.1 Campylobacterota bacterium
ATAAAGATGTTTTGAGGGAGTTTGATATAACCTAACTCCATTGCGATATTTAGGTTTTTCTCCATAGAACGCCCAATAATACACACCTTTCTCCCATATTTTAAGCCGTGATCTATCGCTTGATAAACCCGATGGATGTTAGAAGAAAAGGTACTCATTAAAACTCTTCCTTTAGCTTTAGAAAAAAGAAGATCAAACGTTGGCCCCACACTAGCTTCCGACTTTGTGATACCGGGATTATGAGAGTTGGTAGAATCACTTAGTAACAACAATACCCCCCTCTCTCCATAATAAGCCAACCGGTGTAAATCGGCTGGATACCCATCGATGGGAGTGTGATCTATCTTAAAATCCCCAGTATGGATAATTGTTCCAGCTTCTGTATTGATAGCCAAAGAGGAAGCGTCGATAATAGAGTGGGTCATATGAAGCCACTCCACTTCAAAATCTCCAATTCTAATCGGTCTTCTTTTTTCAACATACTTAAAATAACTCTTGTAACTTTTCATTCCGTGTTCATCAAATTTATTTCCAATCATCCCTAAGGGTAATGGGGTTCCGTAGATTGGGAACTGCATCTCTTTAAAAAGGTAAGGAATAGCGCCAATATGGTCTTCGTGGGCGTGGGTGATAGCTATACCTTTGATCTTTTCTCTTATCTCTCGTAAGTAGGTGAAATCGGGGATCAAAATATCTACTCCGTGCATATCTTCAGTTGGAAAGCTCATTCCAACATCTACAATCAAGGCACTCTTTTCCGTTTCAATAACGGTGATATTACCCCCAATTTCCCCAAGACCTCCTAGTGGAGTGATTCTGATTTTTGCACTGTTTTTAGCGTTTATTCGAGGAGTTAGGCGGTTTTGCTGTATCCGTTCGTTGGCGTTGATAGCCTTTCTAATATCTCGATATACGCCGTTACCTCTTCTTCGATGACTTTGGGATTGCTGACTCATCTATCCGCTCCTTTAACATTTCATATAAACGGTGATAGATAGATGTGGTAGCTTCGTGAGGTCGAATCGTGGAAGCAATCCCAAGAGAGTTAAATATGGGTAGCAGTTTCTCCTTTTTATACTGTTGAGAGAGATTTTTTAGAAGAGTTTTTCTAGGTTGTTTAAAAGCGATTTTAAGAAACTTCATAAACCCTTTATCCTCTAAATCTCCTTTCTTCTCTATTAACAGTACAGCAGAATCAACTTTAGGAGGAGGTGAAAAAGCTTTAGGAGGGACATCAAAAAGCTTTTTGACTCTCCCAACAGTTTGGCTTAAAACCGCTAAAGAGGAAAAATTTCTCTCTTTTGCCTTCGCGCTAAACTTTTGAGCTACCTCTTTTTGCAACATTACTAAAAGATTTTTACATCTTGTATCTTGGAGTGCTTTTAAAACTATATTGGTAGCTATATAGTAGGGTAAATTTGCTATAAGATCGTAATCTTCCTCTATTAGGTTTTGCTCCCAACGATCCAATACATCATCGCAAACAAGCGTTAACCTACCTTCTTTTATCTCTTGGCTAAACTTTTTCTTTAAAACTTCACATAGATCTTTATCGATCTCAAAAGCTATCACATCTTTTTTTTCTAACAGTTTTTGTGTTAAATCACCTAATCCAGGTCCAATTTCCACAACTTTATTAGTGGTATTGGGCATCGATTGGATGATTTTTGAAAGAACACTACTATCTTTTAAAAAGTTTTGTCCAAATCTTTTTTTAGCTGTAACCTTCAAGCCGTAAAACCTTAAGCTAAACCCTTTAGAGCAAATCTTTTTTACTATATCTAGTTAAAATAAACTTGTCAAGATTAACTCTTTTTTTTAGAGTAAAAAGCGTGTGGTATAATGTTATTTATGAAGGTCGCTTTACTTGGTTCAACCGGTTCCATTGGGAAAAACACTTTAGCTATTTGTAAAAAATTTGATCTAGAAGTTGAGGTTCTAGTTGCGGGAAACAACATAGAAGAGTTAAAAAAACAGATAGCTTTTTTTAAGCCAAAAATTGTCGTTACAGCTTCTCCCAATTTAGACTTAAACGCTCCCATTATTTTAAATGGAGAAGAGGGGATCTTAGAAGCTTTAGAATTAAGTAGTTCTCCAGTAGTGGTTAACGCTTTAGTAGGATTTTTAGGATTAAAACCAACTCTTAAAGCGTTGGAGTTAGGAAAAAAGGTAGCCCTTGCTAATAAGGAGTCGTTAGTAGTGGCTGGGAAATTTATCGATACTTCTAATTTAACTCCTATCGATAGTGAGCATTTTGGTTTATGGTATCTGTTACAAACTCCTAGAGAGGTTAAAAGGTTACTTCTTACCGCTAGTGGAGGTGCTTTTAGAGATTGGGAAGTTGAAAAGATACAAAACGCAACATTAAAGGATGCCTTAAACCATCCAAACTGGAGTATGGGAGAGAAGATAACATTAGATAGCGCCACAATGGTTAATAAGCTGTTTGAGATTCTAGAAGCGTATTGGTTTTTTAAAAAAAAAGAGATAGATGCAGTTATTGAACCAACTTCCCAAGTTCACGCCGCAATAGAGTTTAAAGATGGGTCTACCTTATTACACTTAAGTCTTCCCGATATGAAACTTCCTATTGCCTACGCTTTAGGAGTTGTAGATGAAGTTATTTTAGAGCCGCTCGATCTTTTTAAAGTTCAATTAGAATTTAAACCTATCGCTGTTGAAAAATATCCAGTATGGGGATTAAAAGAGAAGTTGTTAGAAAAACCAGAACTTGGAGTTGTAGTTAACGCGGCAAATGAAGCAGCTTTAGAACTATTTAAACTAGCAAAAATTAACTTTTTTGAGATTCATCAAGTTATTTTAGACAGTTTTAAACAATTTAAAAAAATTAGAATAGATTCGGTAGAGGATATTTTTTCTATAGACAACGAGGTTAGGAACTATGTTTATTCTAAGTATAGAAAGTAGTTGCGATGACAGCTCTATAGCGTTAACTAGAATAAAAGATTATAAGCTTTTTTTTCACAAAAAACTTTCCCAAGAATTAGAACATCAAACTTATGGAGGAGTTGTACCCGAACTTGCTAGCCGCCTTCACGCAAAAGCGTTACCCCAAATTTTAGAAGAGATAAAAGAGTATCTTCCAAAAGTGGAAGCGATCGCCGTTACCAATAGACCGGGGCTTTCAGTAACCCTTTTAGAAGGGGTGATGATGGCTAAAGCTCTCCATTTAACCTTACAAAAACCTTTAATTGCTGTAAACCATCTAGTAGGTCACATCTATTCCCTTTTTATCGAAAAAGAAACCTCTTTTCCTAAAACTGTGTTGTTAGTTAGTGGTGGACATACGATGCTTTTAGAAGCGAAAAGTTATAAAGAGATAAAACTGTTAGCTACTACTTTAGATGATAGTTTTGGAGAGAGTTTTGATAAGGTAGCCAAGATGATGGGGTTAGGGTATCCTGGAGGTCCTATTATTGAAGAGCTGGCTAAAAAAGGGGATAGTGAAAGATTTAATTTTCCCATTCCTTTAAAAAACTCCCATAAATTAGCGTTTAGTTTTTCTGGATTGAAAAATGCGGTTAGATTAAAGATAGAGGAGCTATCCCCTCTCTCATATCAGGATAAGTGCGATATTGCCGCCTCTTTTCAAAAAAGTGCAATAGAACATCTTTTACACAAAACTAAAAAAATTGCACCTAATGAATTGGCTATTGTGGGAGGGGCTAGTGCTAATTTGGTTTTAAGAGAGAAGTTTAAAGAACATTTTTCTAACGTTTCTTTTGCCGAGTTAAAATTTTGCACCGATAACGCCGCAATGATTGGAAGAGTGGGAGTAGAAGCATTTAAAAGAGGGGATTTTATTTCTTTAGAAAAGCTTCAAGCCTCTCCCAAAGCGGAGTTTACTTAAGAAAAACTTATTCAAAAAAATTGAACAAACTAAAGAGGAGCTAATTTATCCTATTTTTTTGTATA
Organism: Campylobacterota bacterium; assembly: GCA_013153095.1. Classification (GTDB taxonomy): domain Bacteria; phylum Campylobacterota; class Campylobacteria; order Campylobacterales; family Nitratiruptoraceae; genus Nitratiruptor. Next base: position 3,937 of record JAADFB010000049.1, read on the forward strand.
CTTCCATCTACCTAAACTTTTTTAAGGAGGTTAAGATGGCAACAGTTACTCTTAAGGGAAATCCTGTAAATCTAAGAGGAAACGAGATCAATGTTGGAGATAAAGCTCCCGAGGCTGTGGTTGTAACTACCGATCTAAATGAGAAAAAAGTGGGTGGGGCTCAAGATAAAGTTCAAATGGTTATCGTTGTTCCCTCTTTAGATACTCCTGTGTGTGCAACTGAAACTAGAAAGTTTAATGAAGAAGCTGCAAATATCGATGGCGTAGATGTTACAGTTGTATCTATGGACTTACCTTTTGCAAGTAAAAGATTTTGTTCTACTGAGGGAGTTGAAAACTTAACCGTAGCTTCCGACTATAGAAATAGAGATTTTGGTGAGAAGTATGGAGTTGTTATCGCTGAGGGTCCTCTTCAAGGGATTCTAGCTAGAGCTATCTTTGTAATCGATAAAGATGGAAATGTTGTATACAAACAACTTGTTCCTGAAATTACAGAAGAGCCAAACTATCAAGAAGCTTTAGAAGCGGCTAAAAAAGCGGCTGCAGCGTAAGGGGAGGTTTTTCCCCTTATTTTCTCCTACTTCTCCTTTTTTATCCTTATCTAAAAATATTGGTTTGAGTGAAAAATTCCTATGTTTGAAGATATTCTTTTCCTCGATTTAGAGGTAAAAGGGGAGAAGATTGAGGAGATCGGATTAGTTATAGGGGAAAAAAGGTTAAAAACGACCTCTTTAAGTGAGGCTAAAAACTTTATTCTCTCTAGTTCTTTAAAACTGGTTGCAGGACATAATCTTTTTAAATTTGATGACTCCTATTTGAAAAGTTCAAAACTCTCTTTTTTAACTTTTTTTCCTTATCTAGATACTCTTCCTATCTCTTTACTTTTGTTTAGTGAAAAAACTTTTCATAACCTTCCTAAAGAGTATAAAGATGAGGATAATTTCTTTAACGATCCTCTAAAAGATGCACTTTTAACCAAAGAGTTACTAAAAAGGTGTGTTGAGAGATTTAACTCTTTAGAACCTTCCCTTCAATTGATCTTTTACTCTTTGTTAAAAGAACAAAAAGAGTTTAAAAACTTCTTTACTTTAGTAAACCCTCCTCCTTCATTAGAACAAAACCATCTGCTTGAAACTATAATTTCCCATTTTCCCCTTTTAAAAAATCTACCTTTACTAAAAACAGCGCTTACCTCCTACCCAATCGAATTAGCCTACATTCTTTCCTTAAACTATTCTATCATTAAAGCGCACCCTCCTAAAATATTACACGATTATCCTGACATTGTTGAGCTACATAAAAATTTAACCTCTTTTACTCAAGAAGAAATAGTAGAGTTTATGCATCAAACTTTTGGATTTGGTGGATTTAGAGAGTTTGTAGCAGTAGACAATTCCTCTTTTATCTCTCAGCAAGATATTGTCCTAGAGGCCTTAAAAGATAACTCTTTAATTGCTATTCTTCCCACAGGAGGAGGTAAAACGTTTACCTTTTGGCTTCCAGCACTCTTTAGAGCCAGTAAAATTAAATCTCTAACTGTAGTTATATCCCCTTTACAAGCTCTAATTCAAGATCAACTTAAAAACTTTCAACGACAGGTAGCAAATTTTACTGCAGTAGCAATTAGTGGCTATCAAAGCTATTTAGAGCGCGCAGATGCAATTGAAAAAGTTATCAATGGAGAGGCCGATATTCTCTATTTAGCCCCGGAAAGTTTAAGAAATGAAACGACTTTTAAAATTCTAAAAAATAGAGTGATTGAAAGGTTTGTGATTGATGAAGCTCATTGTTTATCCATTTGGGGACACGATTTTAGACACGATTATTTTTATATTGCAGAGTTTATAGAGGATTTATTAAAAGTACAGCCGTGGGCAAAAAAGATACCGATCTCTTGTTTTAGTGCTACAGCTAAAGCAAATGTGATAAAAGATATTCAAAACTACTTTAAAGAGAAACTTTCTTTAACTCTTACCCCTTTTATTGCAAAACCCAGTAGAGAAAATTTAAACTATTTCTCAATAATAGTTAAAAAAGAGGAGGAGAAATTCCCCCAACTACTTGAACTTTTAAAAGAGACCCCTGCTTTAGTTTATCTTCCCTCTTCTACTAAAAAGTGCGAAAAGATAGCTTTAGAGTTACAAGCGTTAGGTTTTAATGCAAAACCTTTTCACGCTAAACTTGAAAGGGAAGAGAAAAATCTAATTTTAAAGGAGTTTATAGAGGATAAAATAGAGATAGTGGTGGCTACTACTGCGTTTGGAATGGGTGTAGACAAACCAAATATTAAAACAGTTATCCATTATGAAATTTCAAGCTCTTTAGAAAATTATGTTCAAGAAGCGGGAAGAGGAGCTAGAGACCCAAACTTAAAGGCTAACTGCTATGTTCTGTTTTTAGAGGATGATTTAGATAGCCACTTTTTAAACCTCAACCTAAATAAGATCAGCTCTAGTGAGATAAATTCTATATTTAGGGCGTTAAAAGCTAAAAGTTCTAAAGAGATTTATATCACTTCTAGAGAATTGGCTTTAAAGGCTGGATGGGATATAGAAAAAGGGGATTGGGATAGTAAAGTTAAAACTGCCCTATTAGAGCTAGAGAGAGCGGGTTATTTACAAAGGAAAAGAAATAAAACCCGTTTTTTTGCAAGTTCAGTTGTAAAAAACCCTTTCCAAAAACTAGCTTCTCATAAAAAGGAGCTTTCAGATAAGGAGTATCAACTATTACTTTTGACTTTAAACGCTCTTTTGGGTAGAGGAAAACCTAAAGTTACGCAAGTAGATGAGATAGCTTTTATTTTAGAACGCTCTAGGGAGGAGATTGTTAGAGCTATCTTAAAACTTAAAGAGTTTAAAATTCTTGAGGAAGCTTACGATATTCAATTGACTCTAAAGCGTGGTGCTAAACAAAGATTAGAAGAGCTAGTAAAAGTTGAAACGGCTTTACTAAGATTTTTTAAAAAGAACAGCTCTTTAGTGATCTCTTTAAGAAGTTTGAATGAGTATTTAATAGATGAAGGTATAGTAGAAAAAAATGTCACTCTTTTAATTCAAGAGCTTTTAAAAAGTTGGAGGAGAAAGGGAAAGGTTTTTCACTTTAGTCGAATAGATCGTTTAAACGATCTTTGGAGATGTGAAGTTATTAATATTACAGCGTTAGAAAAAAGTATCCTTTTAAAACACTCTACTACTAAAAAAGTACTTTCTTATCTTTTAAGTTTTAATTCCACTACTTCGGCTCTTTCGTTATTAGATATAGCTAAGAATTTAAATTTAGATATAAAATTAATCGATAGAGCGCTTTTCTATCTCCACTCTTTTGAAGTGATAGAGTTAGGAGAGGGGAGATTTATCTATTACTCTCCGATGCATATTGTAAAAAGTGAGCTTTTTTTTAAAAAGAGACGCTATACTAAAAATGAGTATTCTCAACGTTTACAACCTTATTATCGTCAAAAAGTGGAAGCGATCCATATTGTTGGAGAATTTGTAAAGAGATTAAAAATCAGTTCAACGGATGCTAAAAAGTTTTTGGGAGACTATTTTATCTTAAAGTATGAATCTTTTAAAAAAAGGTATAAACTTTTAAAAGAGGAGATTACTCGTCCACTAACTCAAAAAAGATTTAAAAAGATTTTTGGCGATCTCTCCCCTACCCAATTGGAGATTATAAAAGACAATTCTCATCAAGGAGTTATGGTTTTAGCAGGACCAGGAAGTGGAAAAACTAAAGTATTGGTTCATAAAATCGCCTCTTTGCTCCTTCAAGAGGATGTAAAACCGCAACATTTCTTGATGTTAACCTTTTCCCATAGCGCAGTTACGGAGTTTAGAGAACGCTCCTTAGAGCTGATAGGAAAGATGGCTAAGGGGATAGAGATAAAAACTTTTCACAGCTTCGCTTTAAAACTTTTAGGAAGAGTTGTAAACGAGGAAACTCTCTTAGAAAAAGCGATCCCTTTAGCTACTAAAGAGATTTTGGAAGGGAATTTGATTCTTCCTTTTAAATCGGTTCTGATGTTGGATGAGTTCCAAGATGTAAATTTGGAAGCTTTTGAGTTTATAAAAGCTCTTTATCAAGCTTATGAGAAAAACTTAAGAATTATTGCGGTGGGAGATGACGACCAAACCATTTTAGAAAGTGTAACTGGGGCAAATCCTATCTTTTTTAAAAAATTCACCTCCTTATTTGAAGAGTATAAGGAGTACTATCTTCTTGAGAATTACCGCTCCACTCCTCAGATTTTATCTGTAGCTCAAAAAGTGGTTTCAAAAATTCCATTTAGATTAAAAAGAAAACCTCTAGTCCCCAAAAAGCCTAACGGCTGGCCGGTGGAATTGATTTTTACTCCCTCTTCAAATCTAGTTCAAACTGCTGTAAGCAATTTTGGAGATAAGTTAGATCCAAATCTTTCCACCGCGTTTTTAACCTATACTAATGAGGAAGTTGCTCAAGTTTACTCGTTACTGTATGAAAAAGGTTTAAATCCTTCCTATCCAACCCTTCGTTACCGCTTAAAAAATTTAGCAGAGATTTTTACTTTTGGAGAGATTGTAAAAAGTTTAGAAAAGCCGTTCTTAACCAATAAAGAGATTGAGAAGGTAATAGCAGTTGTAAAAAGAAAGTATAAAAATTCAAAAAACTTACCTCTTTTAGAGAAGGTTGTAGAAACTTTTTTAAGAGAGTATGGAGAATTTTATCTTTCTTGGTGGCTGGATTATGTAGAAGAGATAGAGCCAGAAGAGTTTGAAGAGCAAGGAAAATTAAGCGTTACCACAATGCATAAATCCAAAGGAAGAGAGTTTGATCACACAATTGTAATCGTTCCCACTAGAAACCATACTCCAGAATGGCTTAGGGTGTTGTATGTAGCATTTACTAGAGCTAAGAGCAACCTTTCAATTGTAACCAACGATAAAGAGTTAGTTACACTTTTAACCGATCCAAATAACCTTTTTTTTCATCTAGACACTAAAACCTATCCTTCTCCCTCTACTAAAACCTACTTAATGGGATTGGATGATGTGGTTTTAAGTTATTCGTTCTACTCCTTTTTAAAAAAACAACCGGTAGCCGGAGATTCTCTTTCCCTACTTAAAGTTAGTAAAGATCAATTTTTTTTAACTTTTAATAACCACAAAGTTGAAAAACTCTCCAAAAAGTTCTCTTTAAAACTAAATTACGACCTTTCTTGCAACTTTTTTGTCAAAGAGATTACTACCGACGCTATAGTTTTTTGGAAGGATAAAGAAAGAGATGTTTACCTTCCCCATCTACTAGCTAAAGTGGTGATGAGTAAATAGTTTTTTTTGGTAAAATTTACCTTTAAACATCTTTAAAGAGGATAAGAATGGACTATAAAGAGACGCTACTACTACCCAAAACCACCTTTCCAATGAGAGCAAATCTTCCTCAAAACGAGTCAAAAAGGTTCAAGGAGTGGTTTGAAAAAGGGGTTTATCAAAAGATGATTAAAAAAAGAGAGG
>JAADFB010000061.1 GCA_013153095.1 Campylobacterota bacterium
CTTCCAAATCTCTAGGGTTAGCTTTATAAACCTTCATCTCTCCTAAATTTGAAACGATTACCAAATCTCCAACTTTCATTCTTTATCCTTTACTTTTTGTGTTATGGGTGTTGTGTTTAAACTTTTTGTAAAAGTAGTTGGTGGCTTCTACAAACCCCTCCACACTTCCACAATCAAACCGCTTACCTTTAAATTTATACGCGATCACCATATTCCGTTTTGCCTGAACCCTTAAAGCATCTGTAAGCTGTATTTCACCTCCTGTTCCGGGTGGGGTTTTCTCTAAAATTCTAAAAATATCTGGAGTTAGAATATACCGTCCTATAACGGCTAGATTACTAGGGGCTTTATTTGCTGGGGGTTTTTCTACCATATCGTTTACCATATAAATCCCTTCTTCTATCTCCTTTGCACTAACCACTCCATATTTTGAGATGCTTTCTTTAGGAACTTCCATCACCGCCACAATAGAGCATCTAAATTTCCTGTACAGCTCTACCATCTGGGCTAAAACCCCCTTCTTTTCCCCCTCACATAAATCATCGGCTAAAACTACTCCAAACGATTCATTCCCTATCAACGTCTCTCCCACCAAAACCGCGTGTCCTAATCCTTTCATCTTCTTTTGACGGGTATATGTAAAGGTGTAATTTTCTACCAAGATTCTAATATCATCTAATAGATGCTCTTTAGGAGTTCCTTTGATCTGATTTTCCAGTTCATAGCTAATATCGAAGTGATCTTCAATAGCCCTCTTCCCTCTTCCTGTAATTATTGCCATCGTATCCATTCCCGCTTCTATAGCTTCCTCAACTCCGTATTGGATTAAAGGTTTATTTACAATTGGGAGCATCTCTTTAGGAATCGCCTTTGTGGCTGGGAGAAATCTGGTTCCATACCCCGCCGCCGGAAAAAGACATTTTTTTATCATTTTTTCCCCTCAAATGAGTTTACAAATAGCGTAATTATAGCAATTTCTACTGCCAAAAGAAGGTAGTGAAGATAGTAAACTTGCTCCTCTTTTGAACCTCCAATGAAAGTATAAAATAGATAACTAATCACCATTCCGGCTAAATATCCTATCTGTTTGGCTATATCCACTTTTGAAAGGAAAAGAGCTTTTTTTAAAAAGATAGTCTCCGCTCTAACGAGATAAGAACCAAATATAAAAGTTAACTGGTATCCACTATAAATTAAAAGTGCCGTAGTATAAGTGTAAGGAAAAAGTAGAAACCACGCCACCATAAACAGCATCACCACCTCAACCAAAAGCCCAATTCTAAAGTAGCTCTTTAAATTTAAAAGTTTATCGTAAAACTTGGCTACGACCATCATCCCCAACGCCAACACAATCCCACCTAAAGAGTAGATAGAAGGTTGAAGAGGAGTGTAGATGATAAACACACTTCCTATAGAAAGTCCGGTAAAAAAGGAGTTTAAAAACTTATACCCCAAATAGGGGCGAAGCTTGATTTTCAAAAGTTAGCCTTCAAAGAGAGGTAATAGCTTCGTGGGGTTGCTCCATAGTTATACACCTCTTGATATTTACGATCAAAAAGATTCTTTACCTTAAAAGAGAGTTTTAAGTTAGAGGAGAGGGAGTAGGTAGTAGTTAAATTGGTTACGTTGTAACTTCCAGTTTTTATAGTTTTGTTAGGATCATCCCACCGTTTTCCTACATAATAGCCGTTTATGACTAAAGCTAAGTTGGGTTGTAAATAGGAGGTTAAAGAGTAGGTGTATTTGGTTTTAGCTCTTCTAGGAAGATAGTTTCCTTTGCTATCTTTAGGATCAAGATAGGTAAATCCTAACTCCAAAAAAGAGTTATCTAAAGATGTGGAATAGGAAACCTCAACCCCCTTAAATTTAGAAGTTCCAGCGATATTTGTATAGTATTCATCCCCAAAATTGTTGGGATTGGGATCGTACCATTCAATTAAGTTTTTAACCTTTTCTAAAAAGTAGACCGCCTTTAACCCTTGCAGTTCAAAACCGCTATCAAAACTGGTAGTTTTTTCTGGATCAAGATCAAAGTTGCTAACTCCCCACGGATTTATCATTTTTATCTGATTTGGAACATTATAAGCTTTTCCGACATTAAAAAAGATAGAAAGAGGGCGTAAATTGTACTTTATCCCAAGTTTACCCGTTAGTTGATCCTTAAAAGCGTCAAAATCGTCATATCTAAAGTTTTGAGTAAAAATCACATTACCTGAGTAATTTACATTGTCTAAAAAGAGATACTTTCCACTGTAATCGATATCTCCTTTAGTTTTATCCACTTTTTGATAGGAGCTTTCATATTTGTCATACCCTACTCCTAAAAGAGTTGCGCTATTGGGATAAAACACCTGATCTTGCAGTTCAACGTTACTATATTTTCCTTCAAACTGTTTAACTCCCCAAGTTGTGTCTAAAAATTTTCGTTTAGTGTCGTTAAAAGAGGCTTTGATTTTGACTTTATGGTTATTAATCTGCTTTAGATAAGTTGCAAAATAGGAGTTGTACTTGAATTTGTCATCATTTTTTGAGTTTGGATCGGGGGAGAAGGTCGAAGGATCATATCCGTCCGCTTCATTTTTAGCATCGATTAAAAATGCTCCAAGAGTAGCTTTTAAAGTTTCCCCTTCATATCCCAAAGTTGCCTTTGCGTTTTGATTTCTATACCCATCAGCCTCAAAATCTCTAGGGTCTTGGTTGTAAGGGGTTATTGCAGAAAAACCATCGGTTTTAAAATAGTTGTAACTTAAAGAGTAAAACCAAGGTTCTTGTGTACCTACACTCACTCCAACCTTTTTAGTTACAAAACTTCCCCCTTCTAAAGAAAACTCCCTTTTACCTTTTTTAGACGTTATGATATTGATAACTCCACTAGCTGCAGAACTTCCCCAAACTCCACTTTGTGCACCTTTGATAATTTCAACTCTTTCTACCCCATCGAGCAAAAGGTGTTCTAAAGAAGCTCCGGCTATGTTAGAAGGATCGTTATATCTTATTCCATCGATTAAGATTAAAACTTTGTTGGAATCCATCCCCCGAAGGTAAAAAGAGGTAACTTTTCCAACTCCACCATTTGCAACTATCTCAGCTCCAACTAGATACTCCAATAATTCTTTTAAACTGGTAAACCCTTTCTCTTCAATCTCCTCTTTGGTAATTACAGTAACATCTTCGGTAGTTGTATGTTGAGGTAGTTTATTTGCCGTAACTATAACTGTAGGAACCTCAACCCCAAGAAGAGACCAAGGAAGTATCAGTGCAAAAACCCTTTTCACCCCTGACCTCCTATCACCTCTGTACCTATCCCTTCAGATGTAAAAATCTCTAAAAGCAGACTGTGTTCTACCCTTCCATCAATAATATGTGCCTTCTCCACTCCCAAATTTAACGCCTCTAAAGAAGCGGTAACTTTTGGAATCATTCCTCCGCTAATAGTCCCATTTGCGATCAACTCCTCTATTTGGAACTTATCCAATGTGGAGATCAACTTTTTATCTTTATCCAAAACTCCTGGCGTATCTGTTAAAAAGATTATCTTTTTAGCCTTTAGCGCTCCTGCGATCTGACTTGCGCAAAGATCGGCATTGATATTAAATCCAATATGTCCTAACCCCTCTCCTGCACCAATTGGAGCAATTACTGGGATAAACTGTTCCTCTAAAAGTTTTTCAATAACGCTAGGATCAACTTTTTCTACTACTCCCGTATAGCCAAATTTCTCTAAATCTTTAGGTTTAGCTTGGATAAAATTGGCGTCTTTTCCGCTAATACCTATCGCCTTTGCTTTGTAACTATTGAGTAAACTAACGATCTCTTTGTTTATATCTCCACTTAAAACCATCTCCACTATCTCCATAATCTCGGGAGTTGTAACCCTTTGTCCTTCAATAAAATGGGTATCTATTCCCAACCTTTTTAAAATTTCGGTTATCTGTTTTCCCCCTCCGTGAACGATAACTACTTTGATCCCCACCGTATAAAGTAAAGATATATCTTGGGCAAAACTCTCTTTTAAAGTTTGTAAAGTTTGAGCGCTACCTCCATATTTGATCACAAAGATTTGATCTCTAAAAGTTTGAATAAACGGCAGTGCGTCTAACAGTGTTTTAACCTGCTGAATCTTTTTTTGCATCCTTCCACCCTTGTAGATAGTGTTTAATTTCCTCTATAACTCTTGAGTCTAGATTTAGTTGTAACTCCAATAAAGAGAGTTCAAAGCCAAACTTTTCCAGTTTAACTTTATCTTTAGACGTGACTAAAAAAGAGGTAGGTCTCTCTTTTTCCCAAATCTGTTCTAACTCTTTAAAAGTAAAGAAGTGGTGATCTGGAAAATAGTATTTAGAAATGTTTTTAGGAAGATAAGGTTCTAACCGTTTTGGATTGGCGATAGCGGTAACTAAAACCATTTTAGGAGTTGGGTTTTTAATGGTAACTTCTCTTTTAAAATCTTTTCCTTCTTTTAAAATTAAATCTGCTTTTTTTAAAAACCTTCTAGGTAGTCGATAAGCTCCTGCGGGAAGACATAAAGGGTTTTTAGGTTTTAAATCTATTATAATCTCAAACTTTTTTATACAGCTATGAAACGCGTCATCCAAAATTACAACTTCCGCTCCCTCTTTTTTGGCTAACTCGATCCCCTCCATCCTATCGTTAGCTACTATGACCAACCAAACCTCTTTAGCCAACAAAAACGCCTCATCTCCACACTCTTTTACATCACAAAAAATCCTCCCCTCTTTTCCAACGATAAAACTCCCTTTTCTTTTACGCTTATATCCTTTTAAAACGACCGCTACCTTTGGAAGATGTTTTGCCAACTCTAAGGTTAAAGGAGTTTTCCCACTCCCTCCAACTATTAAATTACCCACTCCAATAGTTGGTAGGGAGGGTGTTTTAGGTTTACATCCCCTCTTTTTTAAAGAAGCTATTGCACAATAAATTAGGGAAAAAGGAGCCAATAATCCTAAAACCGCATAATGTTTAAAGCTTGGATAGTAAAACCCCTCTTCAAAAAAGGAGATTATACTCTTGATTGGGCTACCTTCTTAACCGTTTCAACTACATACGCTACATCGTCGTTACTCATATTTTCGTGAACAGGGATAGATAAGATTTGTTGAAAGTTTCTTAGCGCTTTTGGGAAGTCATTTACTCGGAGGTTATATTTTTGTTTGTAGTAAGTTAGAAGATGTAAGGGGATAAAGTGAAGACCTACTTCAATACCGTTTTTATAAAGTTCTCTTGCAAAAGAGTCCCGGTTTTTATCGATTTTTACAATAAACATCGAGTAGATATGATCCCTTTTCTCTTTGGGTAATTCAATATGTGGAGTGTTTGCTAACTCTTTATGGTAAACTTGGGCGATCTCTTTTCGTCGTTTGATAGCTTTTTCCACTTTTTGAAGTTGAGCTAAATTAAAACCAGCTTCTAAATCGCTCATATCATATTCCAACCCGATATCGGTTACGTCATACACATACCCTAATTTTCCACCTTCCCAATCGTTTTTAATAATTGCGTTACTTCTTAAAAGTTTAGCCCTTTCGTGAAGTTGAGAGTTTGCAGTTACCAACATTCCACCACTATAAAGTGAGAATCTTTTATGAGGGTTAAAACTAAAGCTGGTCATATCTGCAGATAAAGAGCCGATCTTTTTTCCTTTATAGGTAGCTCCTAAAGCGTCGTGAGCATCTTCTACAATCAAAATGTTAAACTTTTTAGCCAAGTCGTAAAGGCGATCCAAATCTGTAGGCTGTCCTGCAATGTGGGAGATTATTGCACCTTTTAACTTTTTACTTCTGTTTTTTGAGAGCAGTTTTTCAAGTTCATCTAGATCGATATTGTAATCTTCTGTATCGATATCGATAAAGATAGGTTCAGCATCAAAATGGCGTACAACTTCGGGTACATTTGGGTAAGCGTTTACACTACAAATAATCTTATCACCCCGTTTTAAATCTATGGCGGTCATAGCTAGATGCAGGGATGCAGTTTCATTGCTAGTACTTAGAGCGTAAGGAGCGTTTACAAACTCGCAAAAGTTTTCTTCCAACTCTTGAGCAAGTTTTGCGCCTCCAAGGGCTTTTTCAATCTCCTTACTCTCGCTCCTATCGAGATTTAGTGAAAAAAGAGGGATTTTTCTCATTAACTACTCCTGCTTGAAAATTTTGCCAATTGTATTAAAAACTTCCTTAAGTAATTCTTTTATATTTAATTTCTTTACTTAAAAGATATGAAAGATAGAGGGCGTATAATAAGCGCAATTTCCAGCGAAGGAGAGAGTTTGAAACTGAAATATCAACCGATGGGGGAGTACCAAACCAATTGCTATATCGTAACAGTTAATGGAAAAGATTTTATAGTCGATCCGGGTGTAGGGGCAGCTTCGTGGGTGGAGCAAAATGTAACAAATCCGGTAGCTATCTTAAACACACACGGCCATTTTGACCATATTTGGGATAATGCCCAATTAAAAAAAATGTTTAATATCCCCATCGTTATCCACAAAAGTGATGCGTTTTTTTTAGAGCGGGAACAGTTTGGAATACCTCTACCCAAAAGCAAGGCTGATATTGAAGTGGAAGAGGGGGAGATTGAGATAGCGGGAGAAAAGATCAACTTTCTCCACTTCCCCGGACACACTCCCGGTAGCTGTGTTATCGATTTTGGCGATTTTTGGTGTAGTGGCGATTTTATCTTTGAGGGTTCCATTGGAAGGGTCGATTTTCCCTTTAGCGATCCGCAAGCGATGAAAGAGAGTTTAAAACGGTTTAAAGCTATCTCCTATGATAAACCGATATACCCTGGACACGGAAACCCTACCACCATAAAACGGGAGCAACAGTATGTAAATTACTGGTTAAAAGCGCTTTAACAGCTCCAAATTTACGGTTAAGAGCTTATGGTAAAATTAGCCGTTAAAAAAGGTTAGGAAGTTGGTATGCAAGTTGATATGACCTCGCTCTTTAAAACGGTAGTTGCTCATAAAGCTTCCGATTTACATATCGTTGCGGGAAGTGAACCGCAAGTTAGAATCGATGGGCGTTTAATCCCTTTAAACCTTCCAAAACTCACCGGAGAGGAGATACAAGATATCTGTTACACTCTCTTAACTGAAAAGCAAAAGAAAGAGTTTGAAGAAAACTTAGAACTCGATTTTGCGTTTACCGTTCCAAATGTTGGAAGATTTAGGGCAAACTATTATAAAACTTTAGACAATGTTGCCGCCGCGTTTAGGATAATCCCTACCAAAATTCCAAGTATCGATGAGTTGGGCGCCCCTCAAATCTTTAAAAATTTAATCAAGCGAGAAAAAGGTTTGATTTTAGTTACAGGTCCCACAGGAAGCGGTAAATCTACAACCCTAGCCGCGATGCTAAATGAGATTAATGAGACCGAGCATAAACACATTATCACCGTAGAAGACCCGGTAGAGTTTATCCACGAAAATAAAAAGTCGCTCTTTTCCCATCGGGAGCTAGGATTAGATACCAAAAGTTACGCAAACGCTTTGAAATACGCTCTAAGGGAAGACCCCGATGTTATCTTAATTGGGGAGATGAGGGATAAAGAGACTATTCAAGCTGCCCTAACCGCTGCCGAAACGGGGCACTTAGTTTTTGGAACGCTTCATACAAACTCCGCCCCGGGAACTATTAACCGGATTATTGATGTGTTCACAGGAGATGAGCAACCCCAAATTAGAGCCCAATTAGCTACTAGTCTAGTTGCGGTTATCTCTCAAGCTTTACTTCCTAAAATTGGAGGTGGAAGGATAGCAGTTCACGAGATTTTAGTAAACACTCCCGCAATCTCTAACCTAATTAGGGAGAACAAAATTCATCAAATCTACTCACAGATGCAGCTAGGACATCAGCAAACGGGAATGCAAACTCAAACTAAAGTGTTGCAAAAGCTTCTACTTAATAAAGTTATCGATAAAGATACTGCACTTAAATACTCCAATAAACCCGAGGAGTTGGCTAACTTCATCAAAAACATCTAAAAAGGAAGAGTATGGATCAATTCACTACTTTCGATTTGATTGTAGGTTCAATAATTATCTTTTTGGGGCTAAAAGGTCTTATTGATGGATTTGTAAAAGAGTTTTTTGGTATTGCAGGAATAGTTGGAGGAATCTATTACGGCTCTAGATACGCCCATTTAATTGGGGAGTGGATTAGTCAAAATGTGTTCCCTATAAAAAATGATGCAGCCCTTTCATTTATCGGTTTTTTGGTAGGATTGTTTGCTATCTGGATGGGTATGGTGTTTATAGGAAATATTGTCACTAAACTTACCCAAGCTAGTGGAATGGGTTTTTTTAATAAAATTTTTGGGTTACTCTTTGGCTGGTTGAAAATCTTTTTAATCCTTTCTATCTTGGTGTATGCGATCTCTAGCATAGAAGCAACCAAAAAGATTGTACAAAAATATACCAAAGATTCTATCCTTTATCCATTAATGATAAAGACTGGAGGTTATATCATCAAGTTTAAACCTCAAGATTTGCTTTCGCCTGAAACAAAAGAGCAAGCTAAAAATATTGGAGAGGAGATAAAAGAAACCACTATTCAAACCACCGGGGAAGAGATTTTAAAACAGTTAGAAAACAACAAAAGTAAACAGTAAAAGGAGCTAAAAAGTTGTTTACAAATCAGTATGAGCAGATGAGAATCGCTAAAGCTAACGAATTGAGGGAGATGGGAATTAATCCCTATCCCCATTCCATCTGTAAAGAGTTAAAAAACAAAGAGTTTTTAGAAAAGTTTGAGTATGTAAAAACTAAAGAGCCAAAAGAGGATAAAGAGGTTTGTGTTAGGTTAAATGGAAGAATAAAATTTCTTCGCCAGATGGGGAAGGCGGTATTTGCAAAGATAGAGGATGAAAGCGGAATCGTTCAAATCTATTTTAATCGTGATTCTATCGGAGCGGATTGGTTTAAGAAGGTTAAAAAGCTAATAGAAGTGGGGGATTTTATAGAAGCTGTGGGTTATCCTTTTGTTACCAAAACGGGAGAATTAACCCTTTTTGCAAAGGAGATAAATCTAGTTACCAAAGCGATAGTTCCACTCCCAGAAAAGTTTCACGGCTTACAAGATAAGGAGTTGAGGTATCG